>JAUZEY010000129.1 GCA_030838785.1 Actinomycetota bacterium
GAGCAGGGAGGCGACGCGGGCGACGTCGTGGTCGGTCACCGCCGGCGCCGCGTCCTTTTCGGTCATCGGCCCGCCGCCGTCAGCACGGCCCGGGCGATGTCAGGCAGCGGCGCCACCAGCCCGGCGGCGCCGAGTTCCCTGGCCGCTCTGGGCATTCCGTCGATGGCGCTCGATTCGCCGTCCTGGACGATCGTCGCCCCGCCCGCCCGGCGGATGGCGAGGAGGCCGGCGGCGCCGTCGTCGCCCATCCCCGTGAGGAGCACGCCGACGGCGGCCGGGCCGAGGGAGCGGGCCATGGACAGGAAGAGCTCGTTGGCCGACGGCATATGGAGGGTGACGGGCGCCGGGTCGAGGGTGAGACGCCCCGAGGCGGTGACCTTGAGGTGGACGCCGGCGGGGGCGATGTGGAAGACGCCCGGCTCGGGGACCGCGCCCTCGACGGCGATCGTCACGGTGGCGCCGGTCGTCCGGGCCACCCAGTCCACGAAGCCGTCGACGAAGTCGGGGTGGATGTGCTGCACGATGAGGACGGGCGCCTCGATGGCGACGAGCCCGCCGATGACCCGGGCGAGGGTGTGGGGACCGCCGGTCGAGGCGGCCATCCCGATGACGGGGCGTGTGTCTCCGCCGGGCCGCGGGGATGGCGCACCGTTGGGTCCGTGGGGGCGCAGCCGGCCGCGGGGATGGCGCACGACGGTGACCCGCCGCAGCACCCGGATCTGGCGGCGGAGCCGATCGTCGGCCCCCGGTCCACTCTCCGGTGACCAGGAGAGGTGGCCGACGGCGCCGGCGGCGAGGTCGTCCCGGCCGGCGTCGGGCCCGTCCTCCGCCGGCGGGTGGACGACCAGGATGGGCGTCGGGAGGAAGGCCATGATCGTCTCGACCGCGGCGGTGGCCGGGTGGCGGGCCGCGCCGGTGAGGACGACGACGTCGGGTCGCGACACCCGGACCGAGTCCAGGGCGGCGTCGCCGCTCTCGCACTGGCCGACGACGGTGACGTCCCCGTCGGCCTCCAGCGCCCGCACCAACTGCGCCCGGCGGCCGGCGGCGGCGTCGACGACGACCACCCGCGTGTCGCTCACGAGACCCGTCCGAGGAGGCGATGAACGGCGTCGAGCAGCATCGCCTCGCCGAACGATTCCTTCACGATGTAGGCGTCGGCGCCGGCGTCGAGGCCTTCCTGGTGGTCTTCGGCGCTGCTCTTGGAGGAGAGGATGACGACGGGCAGGTTCTGCAGGTCCGGGTGGGCGCGAACGGCCCGGGTGAGGTCGAAGCCGTTCATGCCCGGCATGTCGACATCGGTGAGGAGGAGGTCGACCCGCTCGCGGGTGAGCGTGCCGAGGGCGGCGTGGCCGTCTTCGGCCACGAGCACGCGGTACCCGGCCTGCTCGAGGATGGAGCGCTGCAATTCCCGGACGACCAACGCGTCGTCGGCCACGAGGATGCTCGGCGGGGCGGCGTCGTCGACCGGGCTCGCCGTCGGCGCGGTCAGCGGCGCCGGGGACGCCGGTGTCCGCTTCGAGGGATCGAAGGCGGTCTCGGCCAGGGCGGCGGCGTCGAGGACCATCAGGATCGATCCGTCGGCCTCGACCGCGGCGCCCGTCACCAGGGGGAGTTTGGGGACGAACGGGCCGAGGCCGGTGACCATGACGTCGCGCTGGCCGATCAGCGACTCGACCTGGTAGGCGGCGGTACGGCGGCCGGAGGACACCACCACGACCGGTCCGTCGTCGGTGGCGCCGACACCGAGCACCCCCGACAGCGACAGCAGCGGCACGACCGTGTCGGCCACCCACACCTTGGCCTCGCCCTGGGCCCGGGTGATCGAGGTGGCGTCGGCGGCCTGGGTGGAGACGGTGGCCGACATCGGCAGGGCGAAGCGGCGGCCGGCGGCGGACACGAGGAGGCAGGGGACGACGGCGGCGGCGACGGGGACGACGAGACGGAACTCGGTCCCGGCGCCGGGGACGGACGTGACCTCGACCCGGCCCCGCAGCCGTTCGACGCCGGCCCGCACGACGTCGAGGCCCACGCCCCGCCCCGAGGTCTGCGACAGGGTGGCGGCGGTGGAGACGCCGCCCCGGAAGATCAGCCCGTTCACGTCGCCGTCGCTGAGCGTGTCGGTGGCGACGCCGTGGCGGGCGGCCTCCCGCCGCACCGCGGCGGTGTCGATGCCGCGGCCGTCGTCGGTGACGGCGATGACCACGTCGGCGCCGACCTGCCGGGCGTCGAAGCGGATCGTGGCCCGTTCCGGCTTGCCCGACGCAGCGCGTTCGGCCGCCGGTTCGACGCCGTGGTCGACGGCGTTGCGGACGATGTGCAGCAGCGAGTCTGCGAGCTGCCCGAGGACGGCCCGGTCGAGTTCGGTTTCCTCGCCGTGCGCCTCCCAGTCGATCTGCTTGTCGCCCCGGCGGGCGACGTCCCGGGCAGCGCGGTGGAGCCGTCCGGTGAGGCTGCCGACGGGCACCATCCGGGCCCGCATCGCCTTCTCGTGGAGGTGGCGGATGCTGCGGGAGAGGTCGCGGAACTCGCTGAGGCGTTCGGGGTCGGTGCCGAGCCGCTCGCTGAGGACCCGGCCGAGCCGGAGGCTCGAGGCGGCCGACTCGCCCACCGCCCGGGCGATCTCGTCGACCCGTTCGGCGGGAAGCTCGATGAGGTCGCCGGACGGCGCCGGGGGCGCGGCCGGCGCCGGAGCGGCCGGCGGCGCCGGAGCGGCGGGCCCCTCGGTGGCGGGAGCGGCGACGACTGCAGCGGCAGTGGCGGGAGCGGCGACGACCGGAGCGGCAGTGGCGGGACCGGCGACGACCGGAGCAGCAGTGACGGGACCGGCGACGACCGGAGCAGCGACGAGGGGAGCGTCGGCTGCCGGCCGGCCGAGGCGGGCGGAGAGGGCGTCGGTGAGCGGT
>JAUZEY010000155.1 GCA_030838785.1 Actinomycetota bacterium
GCAACCTGGCCCTGGTGCCCCACACGATCGTGCGCCAGCTGTTCGAGGAGATCGACTGGCACCACGACGAGATCGTCACCGACCGCGAGCTCATCCAGCGGGAGATCGAGGCGCTGGAACGCTACCTGGAGGTGTGGGAGGAGCTCGTCGGCACCGACGACGCCGCCCGGGGCTCGGAGCTGCGGGGCCGGCTGCGGCGGCTGTCCGCGACCCTGCGCCGGTTCGCCGGGGTGTCCGATCCGCCGCCGCCGGATCCCGTCAGGAGTGCTCGGGACTGAGGATCGCTCCGACGGGCGGTATCGACAGCGCGTCGACGGCCTCGGCGAAGGTCCGGACCGGCTTCACCGCCAGGGCGTCGCCGGCGGCGTCGTTGGCCTCCCGGGCCTCGTCGGCCGGTACGACGAAAACGCTGGCCTTGGCGGCCCGGGCGGCGGCCACCTTCTCCCGGACCCCGCCCACCGGCCCGACGTTGCCGGCCAGGTCGATGGTGCCGGTACCGGCGATGGTGCGGCCCTGGGCCAGGTCGACGCCACCGGCAAGTTCGTAGACGGTCAGGGCCATCATCAGTCCCGCCGACGGCCCGGCGACATCGCCCTGGTCGACCTCCACCGGGAACGGCAGCTGGATCCGGGGGTCGACGGAGTCGACGGCCACGCCCAGCGCCGGTCGCCCCAACCCGCTGACCTTCCCCAGCGGGACCGTGACGGTGCCCGTAGCGCCGCCCCGCTGGAAGGTGACCGTGACCCTCTGCCCCCCCACCGCCCGGGCGGCGGCCTCGGCCACGTCGGACGCCGTGCGGACCGGGCGGCCGTCGATGGCGGTGATGACGTCGCCCTCCCGCAGCAGCCCGTCCGCCGGGCTCCCGGCGATCACCGCGACGACGCGGGCGCCGCCGCCCGACAGGCGCACGGGGAACCCGGCGTGCTGCAGGCCTACGGCCGCCGCCACCAGGGCACTCTCCCGGAACAGGCGCTGCTGGGCCTGGATGTAGTCGCTCTCCCGCACTCCCGGCGGGATGACGGCCGGGCGCGGTTGGAGCTCGACATCGGGGTCGAGCCAGTCGGCCACGGCCTGCACGGCCGCCGGCTCCGAGAGCCGCACGGCGGTGAGGAGCAGCTGACCGTGGACGGGATGGGCCGGGATCCCCAGCTTGATCCGGGGCGGCACCGGCAGGGCGGGCCCCGGCTCGATGGCCACGACCGGCAGGGGAACGATGACGGCGGCGGCGGCGATCACGGCCAGCGCCACGACGGAGAACACCCGTCTCATCGCCCTGCCCCCGTCGTCACCGGCCCGGCCGGTGACCGGCCGAGCTCCTCGTCGCGCCGGAGGCGGGCCAGCACGTCGTCCACGGTGAGGAGACCGATCGGCTCACCGTCGTCGAAGACGACCGTCACCCCGTCGCCCTCCAGCTGGTCGAGGACGGCGGAGCTCGGCGTGTCGGCATCCAGCCAGGGCAGTTCGTCGATCGGCCGCATGACGTCCCGCACCAGCACCCGCCCCCGGGCCTCGGGCGGGACCCTCCGGACGTCGTCCAGGGTCAGGACTCCGACCAGCGGACCGGAGGGCTCGTCGGCCACGAAGAATGCTCCCCGGTCGTAGAGGCGGAACCACCGCTCGATGGCGTCGTCGACGGTGGCGTCGGCGGGGATGGGGTCGAAGCCCCGGGCGGTGAACCGGCGCAGGGGCCGGGCGGCCAGGGTCTGGCGCAGCTCCTCCATCGTCATCTCCGTCTTGGCGGCCGAAGTGAGGAACCAGCCGAGGAAGGCCAGCCACAGGCCGTTGGTGAACAGCGCGGGCACGAAGAAGACCTCGAACAGCCCCAGGGCGAACAGCAGGCTGCCGAGGACCTGGCCGGCCCCGGCGGCGATGCGGGCCGCCCGGTGACGGTCCCCGGTCACCTTCCAGGCGATGGCCCGCACGATCCGTCCACCGTCGAGCGGCGCGCCGGGCAGCAGGTTGAACACCGCCAAGCCCACGTTGAGCCACCCCACGACGCCGAACACCTCGGCCAGACCGGAGAGACCGAGGTGGTCGGCGGTGGTGGCGACGAGGCCGAACAGGCAGCCGACGGCCAGGCTGGTGAACGGGCCGACGGCGGTGAGGGCGAACTCGTCGATCGGACGACGGGCCTCGGCGCGCATGTCCGTCACTCCGCCGAAGAGGAAGAGCGTGATGCCGCCGACGGGGACGCCCCGGGACCGGGCCTCGAGGGCGTGGGCCACCTCGTGGGCCACGACCGACAGGAAGAGGAGGGCGGCGGCGGCCAGGGCCATGGGGAACGCGGCGCTCCCGCCGAAGCGGGGGTCGTGGTCGAAGCGATCCCACAAACTCCACGTCACCAGCGCCACCGCCACCAACCAGGAGGCGTCGGCCCGTACGGCGATGCCCCCGATCCGGACCAGGGTCGCCCCCCGTCTCACGGGATTCACTTCACTTCACTTCACTTCGATGCGGTGGGGCCGCTCGGTCGACGCCTTGGGGATCCGCAGGGTGAGGACGCCGTCCTCCAGATGGGCCTGGACGCCGTCCTCGTCGACCGCACCAGGGAGCAGGACCTCGTAGCGGAACTGGCCCACGCGGCGGGTGCGGCGGCGCAGGATGCCGGTCCGCTCCTTTTCCTTGCGCTCGCCCGTCACGAGGAGGCGGCGGCCGGAGATGGAGATGTCGATGTCCTTCTTGTCCACGCCGGGCAGCTCGATCTCCACGATGTAGGCGTCGTCCATCTCTGTCACGTCGGCCATCGGGAGGAACGAACCGTCCCCCAGCAGGGAAGGCAGATCGTCCCAGCCCTCGAAGAGCCGGCCGAGTTGCGAGGTCAGATTCTGGACGTCGGCCATCGGATCCCAGCGTTGGACCGGTTCGGTGTTCTGCTGGCGAACGGGCAGAGCCATGTCGTCATCCTCCTTGGCAGCACAGGGTC
>JAUZEY010000191.1 GCA_030838785.1 Actinomycetota bacterium
CGAGAACGGCGAGTTCGTCGGCGGTGACGATATGCCGCTTGTGGTGGGAAGCCGCGGGAAGCTTGATGCCCCGGCAAGGCGACCGAGCGATTAGGTCCGACAGGACGGCCCGGGCCATCACGGCCGAGAGGACCGTGTACTGGCGTCTCACCGTGTTCGCCGCCTGCTTCCGGCACCAGGTGTTGACCAGCGCCTGGACGTCGGCCGGTGTGATGGACCCGACGGGCCGGGTTCCGAGGACGGGGATCAGGTGGACCCGGACGACGATCTCGTCGCGCTCGAGGGTCGACGGCCGCTTGGCCGGGTTGGAGGCCAGCCACGCGGGAGCCACGTCGGCGAAGGTCGTCGACGACTTCCGTGGGTCGACCCAGGCTCCCCGCACTCGGTCGACCCGCTGGCTCGCTTCGAAGGTCTCGGCCTCGCGCTTGGTGCGGAGCGTTCGCTTGTAGCCGTGCCCGGCGGGGTCTCGGAGGCGGACGTCGTAGACGGTCCTCCCGCTCTTGAGCTTCCTGGCTTCGATACTCATCTCGGAGCCCCTTTCCGAGTTGTGGGATGCCGGGTCCGCCCGTTCAGGCGGCGGCGCCAGGCGCAGCTGCCTGCTCGACCCCGAGGTGTTCGACGTACCGGCGAAGCTCGCTGGCGGCGACCCGCCGGCAGCCGTCGATCCGGACCGACCGCAGTTCCCCACCCGCCAGCAGCTGGTACAGCTTCGAACGGGAGACCGACAACGCTCCGGCGGCTTCGCGCGGGGTCAGCAGCAACTTGTCCATGATGTGCTCCCCAGATTGGTGGACGCCCGGGCCGAATGCACCCGGTTTTCGGTGCCGCCCACGAAACACCAGGACGAGTCACCTTCGTAAGTGACCGGAGTTGACGGGGGTTGACTCCACCGCCATCGCCGCCACCGAGCTCGCCGAAGGTCAGGCCCTCTTCGGCCGGGTGAAGACGGGGAGTCATCATGAACCTCGAGATTCACCACGAACGGGCAGGACGGCGCGGTCCGCTCCGCTCCCCGCGCCGCCGACTGACACCACACACCGAACCGGGCGCCTCCTGGCCATCGCCCCGACCGGTTCGCTCCCTCCTGTTCAGACTTTCCAAGAAGCGCCGGAACCGTCCTTATGCGCTCCCCAACGACTGCCTCCCGGCCCGAAGAACGTCCGGGTACGGCACGGATGCGCTATCTCGCTCAACCGGCGTTCGTTTACCGGCCGGGGGCGGAAAACGAACGCCAGAATGCGGGAACCGCTGGCCTGGACCCAACCGGCGTTCGTTTACCGGCCTGGAGCGGAAAAGGAACGCCGGTTTCGTTGGGGCGCCGGGACCAGCGCGGGATTGCCGGGACTGCGTGCGGGGTGTGGGCGCAGCGAACCACCCGGAAAATGGCGATACAGGGCCCGCCCGAAGGGTCGCCGGGGCGAACGGCTCATGGCACATTCATCCCGACCTCGGGCTCTGGTATCGCCACAGGTCAGAGGTGCATGGTCGGCCAAGGGAGAATTGGTTCCCCTCGATCGATCTGGTGAAGCAAGACGCTCCCGCCCCGTCCGGATCGGACGGGGCGGGAGCGCTTTCTCCACGAATCACCGAGCGGTGTTGGTGCTCCGCTCGTCGAGGTTTAGAAGATCAGGCCCAGGTGGGCGAGGACGCTGGCGTCGCCGTTGACGAAGCCGCCGAGCAGGCTGCTGAGGATGGTGCCGTTGCCGCCACCGAGGATCGTGCCGGAGCCACCGACGGCCGTGCCGAGCACCCCTGCGGTCAGGTTGTTGGCGATGCTGGCCTGGCAGAGCAGGTTCGACCCGAGGTTGTCGACCGAGACGTTGCCGACGTTGACCAGACCCGACTGGGTGCCGGTCTCGTTCTCGGACGAGTTGTCGGACGAGCAGCCGTGGGCCGAACCGGCGCCGTCGCCGCCGCCGACAGCGGTACCGAGCACCGCTGCGGTGAGGTTGTTGGCGATGCTGGCCTGGCAGAGCAGGTTCGACCCGAGGTTGCTGGCCGAGACGTTGCCGACATTGACCAGACCGTGCTGGTCGCCCGTCGAGTTCTCGGACGAGTTCTCGGAGGAGCAGCCCTTGGCCCCGCTGCCGGCGCTGTCGCTACCGCCGGAGGCGTCGCCGAGCAGCCCGAGGGTCGCGCCGTCGAGAACGTTCGCCTGGCAGAGCCCGTTCGACCCGAGGTTGTCGACCGAGACGTTGCCCACGTTGACGAGACCGCTCTGGTCGCCCGTCGAGTTCTCGGACGAGTTCTCGGAGGAGCAGCCGCGGGTGCCGTGGTCGTGGTCGCCACCGGGGGGCGGCGGCGGGGGCGGGGGCGGGGTCGTGGTGGGAGGGCACGGGTGGGTGGAGTCCACCACGAAGTCGCCGTCGTGGTGAGCGAGGTGGTGGCGGGCCCCGTTCTCGTCCACTCTGATCTCAACCCAAGGATTCGAGGCCGAGTGGGTGTGGTGGCAGATCGTCACCTTGTGGTCGCCGGGGTTGCCGTTGGGGGGAGTCGAACGGTTGGCCATTGCCGACGAGGCGCCAAGAGCCATCAGCATGGCCACGCCGGTCGTGACGACCGTCGTCTTGTTCAAGAGTCGCAAGTGAAGTCTCCTTCTCAACACGTGGCCTGCGGCCGAGCCGTGTAGGGGTTCGCTCGACTAGGGGGAGGAGCGACTGGAGGAAGTGCCCAGCGATGTCACCATTCGACCCGCACTCTTTCCGAACCCTCACGCCAGAAAGTGCGGGCAGCAGCAATGCCCGGAAGACGCGGCGAAGAGCGACTTCTGATCGACCGGCCGGCGGAGGACAGCTTTGGGCGCTTTGCGCCAGCGGGCCCGCCGGCCGGAACCGACGGTCCGCGTCCCGGCCGGATCAGACGAAGACGTCGAGGGGGAGGAAGGCGGAGACGATCACGTTGGGGAGGTCGACGACCTGGCTGATCTTCAGGTCGACCGCCACGCTGCAGATGGCGTAGGCCTGCTGGCGGGTGTAGCCGTACTCGTGGCCGAGGTGGTCGATCATGGCGTCGAGGGCGTTGCGGGCGGCGAGGGTCAGGTCCTCGAACCCCTGCCGTCCGTCCCGGGCGAGGCACATCCCGGTGGTGGCGAAGTAGCGGCCCGGTGGGGCGAACTCGGAGGGGCCGGGCGCGTCGCGCTCGTAGCACGGCGTCCGGATCGCCCGCTCGGCGGCCTGGCCGGGGCGGAGGTCGAGGCGCACCCGGAGGGTGGCGGCCATCTCGATGGCCGTCCCGCACGACTCCCCGTCGCCCTGGGCGAAGTGGGCGTCGCCGGCCGAGAACAGGGCGCCCTCGGTCCACACCGGGAGCAGGAGGCGGGTGCCGGCGGTGACCTGCTTGATGTCGATGTTGCCGCCGTGCTCCCGGGGCGGGATCGTCCGCAGCGCCTCGGCGGCGATGGCGGGATCGGCCGGCACCGCTCCGGCCGGGTCGGGCGGCAGCGCCACGCCGCCCCGGGCGGCCAGGTCGGCCTCCCGGGCCGAGGCCGTCTCGAGCAGGTCCCTCGACGGCGCCACGCCGATGACGCCCATGAACGGCGCACCGGCGATGCGGACGCCGGGCAGGTCGTCGGACGCCGCCCAACCATCGGCCAACTCCCACCGGACGAGATAGGGCTCCGGGAAGTCGTCCCGCAGGAACCCGAACCCCGGCACCTGGGCCGTGAAGCCGAAGGGCTGGGGAATCACCTCCAGGATCTCGGCCACCAGCAGATCGCCGGGCCGGGCTCCGTCGACGAACACCGGCCCGGTGAGCGGATGGACGAGGCCGAAGTCGGCCTGCTCGACGTCCTTGGTCGAAGAGCCGGCATCGAAGAACCCGTCGAAGGTGTCGCGGGTATCGAGCACGAGCTCGTCGCCCGGATCGCAGCGCAGCGCCGGGGGGATGTCGGGGTGCCAGCGGTTGTGGCCGGTGTGGGGCTCGGCCGCCAGCGGGAGGCGGCGGTCGATGCGGATCTCGTGGGTCGCCATCGGAGTCCTCCTCCCGGGCTCGGGGGCTTCACCTGCCTCCCCCGACGGACCTTTTCGACCCGCCGTCCGCACCATAGGCTTCCCGCCACGGGCGAGACGGGGAGGCGGGCATGGATCTCCAGCTGCGGGGCAGGCGGGCGCTGGTCACCGGCGGCACCAAGGGCATCGGACGGGCGATCGTGGAGGCCTTCGCCGCCGAGGGGGCCGACGTCGCCTTCTGCGCCCGGACGGAAGCCGACGTCATCGCCACCGCCAAAGCGGTCGGCGAGCTCGGCGTGCGCACGTTCGGCCGGGCCCTCGACGTGGCCGACGGCCCGGCGCTCAAGGCCTGGGTGGTCGACGCCGCCGAGGAGTTCGGCGGGCTCGACGCCGTCGTGGCCAACGTCAGCGCGCTCTCGATCGGGCCCGACGAGGAGAACTGGAAGGCCGAGTTCGAGGTCGACATGATGCACTCGGTCCGGGTTGTCGACGCCGCCATGCCCTACCTCGAGCGGAGCGACGCGGCGTCGATCACGACGATCTCCAGCGTGTCGGGCCGGGAGATCGACATCGTCGCCGGCCCCTACGGGGTCATGAAGGGCGCCGTGGTGCACTACGCCCAGGGCCTCGCTTACCACCTGGCCCCGAAGGGGATCCGGGCCAACACCGTCTCGCCCGGCAACACCTACTTCGAGGGCGGCTTCTGGCACAACATCGAGCACAACAATCCCGACCTCTACAACCAGGTGCTGGCCATGAACCCCACCGGCCGCATGGGGACGCCGGAGGAGGTCGCCGCCGCCGTGGTCTTCCTGGCCAGCCCGTTGGCCAGCCGGATCTCGGGCACCAACCTCATCGTCGACGGCGCGTTGACCAAGGGTGTCCAGCTTTAGCGCGGGCACCGCGGCGCGACCACCGCACACGGCCGGCGAAGCCGACCAGAAGGACAGCGGGCACTAGGCTCCCCGACCTTGGCTGATCCCGCCACTTTTGCCGAACAGGCGATGCCCTTCATGGGCCCGCTGTACTCGGCCGCGCTCCGGATGACCCGGAATCCGACCGACGCCGAGGACCTGGTGCAGGAGACGTACCTGAGGGCTTACCGGGGGTTCGAGGGGTTCAAGGAGGGCACCAACCTGAAAGCATGGCTGTACCGGATCCTGACCAACACCTACATCAACCAGTACCGGGCGGCCAAGCGCCGGCCCGACCAGGTCGACCTCGACGACGTGGAGGACCTCTACCTCTACCGCCGCCTCGGCGGGGCGGAGGCGGCGGCCGCCGGCCGCAGCCCCGAGACCGAGGTGCTGGAGCGGATGCCGGAGTCCGATGTGAAGGAGGCCGTCGAGTCGCTTCCCGAGCAATTCCGGATGGCTGTCCTCCTGGCGGACGTGGAGGGATTCGCCTACAAAGAGATCGCCGAAATCCTCGACATCCCGATCGGAACCGTCATGAGCCGCCTCCATCGCGGAAGAAAGTTGCTGCAGAAACGGTTGTGGGATTATGCCGTCGAGAACGGACTGGCGACGGGCACGGGCCCGGTCCGCTAGTCCACGAGGACTGACCTGCTTTGGACTGCAACGAGGCGATCCACCAGATCTACCACTACCTCGACGGGGTGCTGACCGACGAGAGCCGGGCCGCCATCGCCCGCCACCTCGACTTCTGCCCCCCCTGCTCCGGCGGGTACCACTTCGAGGTGGAGCTGCGGGTCCTGATCGCCCGGAAGTGTCACGACGAAGTCCCCGCCGACCTGCGTCACCGGATCGCCGAGGCGATCGGGCACGAGCTCCCCCCCGAGCCGACGGTCTGACGAAGACCCCGCGTCGGGCGAGGGCGGGACGCACCGGTACCATGGGGTGACCGACACGCATCCCCCGCTCGACGGGGGTGTCCCCCGAATGGAGACTTCCGTGAAGGCCGGACGTGCCGCCCTCCTGTCCGTCGTGATGCTCGTCGCCCTGGCCGGGCCGGCCTCGGCTACCTCGCCCGGCGCGGTGCGGGGTGTCCCCGCCGTGACCCTGGTGCTGGCGGCCAAGCCCTGGCACTACTGGATCTCGTTCGTGCTGGCGGCCAGCTTCCTCGGCCTCCTGCTGATGATGGTCGTCGGCTACGTGGTCAAGGTGGTGATGCTGAAGTACGGCATCAAGGTGGGAAGGAAGTCCACCTGAGCACGACGGGCGTCGCCCCGGAGCCGGTCGACTGGGGGCTGGCGGAACGGCTGGCGTGCCGCGTCGCCGGCCACGATCCTCTGGAGGAGTCGTATCTCGCTGCCTCCCTCCAGGCCGAGTTCGACGTGATCACCGCCCGGGCGGAGCAACTGGTGGCGGAGTTCACCGGCCTCGTCTCCGTCGGCGATCCGGCCCGGGCCCTGGTCCTCGACCGCCAGCGCTGGGTCGACGCCAACATCCGCAGCTTCCGCACCACCCTGGAGCCCTTCACCAAGCGGGTGGGCGAGCGCATGGCCCAGAGCCCGTTCGCCCCCGCCGGCCGGACGGTCGCCGGGGCGGAGATGGGCGTCCTCATGGGCTTCCTGGCCCAGCGGGTGCTCGGCCAGTACGACCTGCTCGGCACCGATGCGGCGCTACCGGGGGACACCCCCGGACCCCCGGTGTCCGGTGACGCCGACGCCGTCTACTACGTGGGCCCGAACATGCTGGTGCTGGAGAAGCGCTACGGCTTCCGGCCGGGCGACTTCCGCCTCTGGATCGCCCTCCACGAGGTCACGCACCGGGCCCAGTTCCGGGGCATCCCCTGGATGAAGGACTACTTCCTGTCGCTGGTCGACGCCTCCTTGGGCATGATCGAACCGGACCCGAAGCGGCTGGTCCGGGCGCTGGAGCGGGCCGCCGAGTGCGCCCGCAAGGGCCGAAACCCGCTCGACGACGGCGGCATCGTCGCCCTCTTCGCCTCCGACGAGCAGCGGCAGGTCATCGACAAGGTGCAGGCGCTGATGTCGCT
Source organism: Actinomycetota bacterium (assembly GCA_030838785.1). Classification (GTDB taxonomy): domain Bacteria; phylum Actinomycetota; class Acidimicrobiia; order IMCC26256; family BP-133; genus BP-133. The sequence continues at coordinate 6,909 of JAUZEY010000191.1, forward strand.
CCTGGAAGGCCATGGCAATGTCGTCATGGACCGGCTCGGGAAGCGCCACGTGACCGGCCAGGAACGCATGTCGGCCGCCCTCAAGGCCCGTCGCCAGTCAGGCGGTGTGGGGGCCCAGTTCCGGAAGCTGATCGGCATCGAGATGAAGATGCGGCAGTACGAGATCGGCGAGCAGTTCATCACCCATCTCGAGGAGACGGTCGGGATCGAGGCCCTCGACGCCGCCTGGCGGGGCCCCGACTGCCTCCCCACGCTGGCCGAGCTGGAGGCCCCGGAGCGGTGGCTGGAGCGGGTCGGCACCCTGACCCCCTGACCGCCGCGGGCCGCCCGCCCGCGGCCGACGGGCTCTTCGCAGGCCTCGAGGCGCCTGTCGTGGTGGCCTGCTCCGGTGGGCCGGATTCCCTCGCCCTCCTCGCCCTGGCCGCCGATGCCGGCCTGGCTCCGGTGGCCGTCCACGTGGACCACGGCGCCCGGGCGGGGAGCGCCGCCGAGGCTGACGTGGTGGCGGGGTTCGCCGAGCGGCTGAGGACGGGCTTCGCGGCCGAAACGGTGGCCGTCCCCCGGGGGCCGAACTTCGAGGCCCGGGCCCGGGATGCCCGCTACGGCGCCCTGGAACGGGCCCGGGAGCGGCTGGGGGCCACGGCCGTGCTGGTCGGGCACAGCCGGGACGACCAGGCCGAGACCGTGCTGCTCAACGTGCTCCGGGGCGCGGGGGTATCGGGTCTGGCCGGCATGCCGGTCCGGCGGGGGACGATCGTGCGCCCCCTGCTCGACGTGCCCCGGGCCGACCTGGCCGCCGTCTGCGCCCGCCTCGGCCTGTGCCCGCTCGACGACCCGATGAACGCCGACCCCGCCCACCGCCGGGTCTGGCTCCGCCGGGAGGTGATCCCGGCCCTGGAAGCCGGCGCCGCCCGCGACCTCCGGGCCGTCCTGGCCCGCCAGGCCTCCGTGGCGAGGGCCGACTCCGAGCTCCTCGATCACCTGGCCGCCGAGCTCCTCACCCGGGCCGGTGGTTCGGCGGCTGAGCTTCTGGGGACGGCCGGCGCCGGAGGCTCCGGACGTGTGGAAGCCAGGGCCGCGGGGCTGGATGTGGCGGTGCTGGCTGAGGCACCGGAGGCGTTGGCCCGGCGTGCCGTCCGGTTGTGGTTGGGGCCGCCGCCGCCGCCCTCCGCCCATGTCGAAACGGTCCTGGCCGTGGCCCGGGGGGAACAACGGTCGGCTGACCTGCCGGATGGCGTGCGGGTGAGCCGGGCCGGCGGGCGGCTCCACCGTCGTTTGGACCGTTATGGCGGACAGGTCGCCACAAATGTCCAAACAATCCTGGTCGAGCTACCAGGGGAGGCGTCGGGGTTCGGGGTCGAGCTTGTGGCGTGGGTCGAGCGGGCGGCGCCCGTCCGGTGGCCCGACGGACGGTGGACGGCGGTCGTCGATGCCGACCTGGCCGGGGACCGGGCCGTCCTTCGGGCAGCCGGGAGGGGCGAGCGGTTCGTACCGCTGGGGCTGGCCGGGCACAAGCTCGTGAGTGAAGCCCTGGCCGAGGCCGGCGTCCCCGCCGGTGACCGGGCGGGCCACCCGGTCCTGGCCGGCCCGGATGGGAGCCCACTCTGGGTGCTCGGCTACCGTATCGACGACCGCGTCCGGGTTTCCCCTGGCACCCGACGCTTCCTCTGGTTGACGGTCGAGGCGGGAAGGGGACGGGGGTGAGCGACAGCACTCCACACGGCACTCCGGCACCGCCCTTCGGGGGGCGTTCCTGGCCCGAGCTGGGCCGGATCATCGTTCCGGAGGAGGAGCTCCAGGGGCGGGTCGCCGCCCTCGGCAAGGAGATCACGGCCGACTACGCCGACCGGCCGCCGCTGCTCGTCGGGGTCCTCAAGGGCGCCTTCCTCTTCATGAGCGACCTGGCCCGCCACATCGACCTGCCGGTGGAGCTCGACTTCATGGCCGTGTCGTCGTACGGAAGCGCCACCAAGACGAGCGGCGTGGTGCGGATCATCAAGGACCTCGACACCGACCTCACCGACCGGCACGTGCTGATCGTGGAGGACATCGTCGACTCCGGTCTCACCCTCGCCTACCTGCGGAAGAACCTCGCCGCCCGCAACCCCTCCACGCTCGAGGTGTGCTCGCTCCTCGTCAAGGAGGGTCTCCAGAAGGTCGACCCCGATCTCCGTTACGTGGGCTTTCGCATCCCGCCGGTGTTCGTGGTGGGCTACGGGCTCGACGTCGACGAGTGCTACCGCAACCTTCCCTACGTCTGTGAGTACGCCGAACCCGACCGCTAGGCCCCGCCTGACCAGGACGGGGGCGGCGGTCGGTCGGGTAGCCTGAGGCTGCCCTGCACGATCGGAGTTCGTCGCGTGAACAAGGTTGTCAAGAGCACCGTCGTCTACGTTCTCGTGGCGGTCATCGGCCTCTTCCTGCTGGCCAAGGCGCTCACCGCCAGCCCCGGCCGGCAGCGACTCGACACCCTGGAGTACTCGAAGCTCGTCGACGCCCACCAGGTCGGCTTGGCCAAGCTCTACGACCGTGACCACGTCATCAAGGGCGAGCTGAAGGACGGGAAGAAGTTCGAGGTCAAGTTCCCCGACCGCTACACCGCCGAGATCACCGATCTGACGGTCAAGGGCGGGGTCAACCTCCCGGTCGACAACCAGAAGGACAGCCTCTGGGTCACGCTGCTCTTCAACTTCGCCCCCTTCGTGCTGATCATCGCCGTCATCGCCTTCTTCATGAACCAGGCCCAGGGCGGCGGCAACCGGGTCATGAGCTTCGGGAAGGCCCGGCCCAAGATCGTCAACAAGGACACCCCCAAGGTCACCTTCGCCGACGTGGCCGGTGTCGACGAAGCCATCGAGGAGCTCCAGGAGATCAAGGACTTCCTGGAGAACCCCCAGAAGTTCCGCCAGATGGGGGCCAAGATCCCCAAGGGCGTCCTCCTCTTCGGCCCGCCGGGGACGGGCAAGACCCTCCTCGCCCGGGCCGTGGCGGGCGAGGCCGGAGTGCCGTTCTTCTCCATCTCGGGGTCCGATTTCGTGGAGATGTTCGTCGGGGTCGGCGCCTCCCGGGTGCGGGACCTGTTCGACCAGGCCAAGTCCAACGCCC
>JAUZEY010000240.1 GCA_030838785.1 Actinomycetota bacterium
AGGCGAGGGCCTCGGGGTTCACATCGGGTTGTGGGAACGGTCGCTGCGGGCGGCCAACCGGTCTGCGAAGACTGTCCAGGTCTACCTGGAGTTGGAAGGGTCGTTGTGGCTCGGGATCCACGGCCCGATGAGCCCCCGGGGTATCGCCCAGATGGTCGGCAAGCGGGCCAAGGCCGCCGGGCTCCCCCACATCCACCCCATCCAGCTCCGCCACACGTTCGCCCACGCCTTCCTCGACGCCGGCGGCTCCGAAGGCGGCCTCATGCGCCTGGCCGGCTGGCGGTCCAGGACGATGCTTGGCCGCTACGCCGCCTCCACCGCCGACCAGCGGGCCCGGGACGAGCACCGCCGCCTCGGGCCTCGGCGACAAGCTCGGCTGAGGAGGCCGCCTCAGGGCTGCCGCTGGTGGCGGGTCGCCACGTACTCGTCGACCCAGCCGCGGGTGCTGCGCCATTGACCATCCGGGCCCTTCTGGGCCCGGAGACGGCCCCGGTTCGCGGCCACTCGGAGCGCACCTTCGCTCAGCGTCTTCGTCGCCAGGGCGGCCAGCGGCACGAGCCGGTTCGGCCCGGCGACGGCGGGCACGACGAAGCGGTAGAGGTTGTCGAGGACCGCCCGGGCGAGCATCTCCCCGAGCGGGCCGGGATCGCCGGTGTCCGCCGCCCGAAGCGCCTGGAGGTACCGGGTGCGGTCCCGTTTGTAGATGACGGCCGGGGCGTAGCCGAGACGAACCAGCACGAGGTTTAGGAGTAACCGGCCCGTGCGCCCGTTGCCATCGAGGAAGGGATGGATCCGCTCGAACTGACTGTGGCTCAGCGCGAGGGCCTCGATGGCCCGATCGGCGGAGGCAACCTTGTTCAACCCCCTCAGCCAGCTGCGGATTTCGGGCGGGACGTCAGGCCATGGCGGTGGGGTCATCCCACCCGGGAACGGAGCGATGTCGTGCTCCCGGAAGCTGCCCGGTCGTTCCCGGTCGGTGGCATGGGCGTGGGGAGCCACCGGCCACACCGGTCCAAGTGCCATCTCGTGGACCGGCGGACCTGAGACAAGCGGAGCCGGAGCTCGGTGAAGTAGGTGCGCCTGCTCGAGGAGGGCATGGGTTCGCGGGGCTTGGGCCCCGCTCGCAGATCAAGCAATCCCGAGCACAGGCCGCCCGGCGGATCTCGGCACCGATCGTGCCGCTAGAGCGAGACGATCGGTGCCGAGAAACTGAGAGCCGTCGCTCGGAGGTGCCGGTCCCGGTCGGGTTCCGGGAAGCTGGCCGCCGGCCCCGGACCCGCTCGGGATCGACGGTTTGCGCGGTCGACTGGCGAAGGCGCGCTGCACCTCTCTTCCCGGAACGCCGGGGGTTGACACGGCCCTTCGGCCAGGTATAGATACGAGATCGTCTCGTCTCGTATATGGGAGGACCGTGCGACACGCTCTCCGTCAGGATCGCCACGCCGCCGCCGAGGAACCGGCGGGGCTCAGACGGCCGGGGCGGCCCCGCACCGCTGACGACGAGGCCATCGCCGGCGCAGTGCTCGAGGCCCTGGTGGAGCGAGGCTACGACGGGATGACCGTCGAGGACGTCGCCCGGCGCGCCGGCGTGGGCCGCGCCACCTTGTACCGGCGTTGGCCGACCAAGACGGCCATGGTCATCGACGCCCTGGGACGGGGCCGTTTCCCGACCCTGGAGGACCCCGACAGCGGCGACGCCCGGGCTGATTTCCTCAGCCTGCTGCGCACGGTGCAGGCGACGTTCGAACGGGAGCACCACGTCATGCGGGCCCTCCAGCTCGAGGTTGCCCGTCATCCCGAGATCGGCGTAGCCCTGAGCCGCGACTTCATACCGCAGCGCCTCGACGTGCTCATCAGCGTCCTGCGGCGGGCCGCCGCGGGCGGACTGCTCCGGGCCCCGTCCGACGTCGAGCTCCTGGCCCGGCTGGGTCCGGCCCTCATCTGGCAGCACTTCGCTCTGCTGACCAACGAGCCCGACGCGGAGCTTCCCGGGCGCATCACCGACCTCATTTTCGCCGATCGTTCCGCACCCAGAAGGAGAAAATGATGAGCATCCTCCCCGAGGATTTCGACATCCACGACGTGGATTTCAATGCCCTGTACCAGGGCGGGCAAATGCTCGAGGGCGTCGATCTCCCCAGCATTCCCTGGGACATCGGCGCCGCCCCCCCCGTCGTGATCGAAGCCGAGCGGGCCGGGCGCTTCCACGGCGCCGTCGTCGACGTGGGCTGTGGCCTGGGCGAGAACGCCATCTACCTCGCCAGCCAGGGCCACCAGGTCACCGGCATCGACGCCGCTCCCGCCGCCATCGAGCAAGCCACCCAGCTCGCCCGCCAGCGCGGCGTGGACCTCGAGTTCGCCGTGGCCGACGCCACCAGCCTGGCCGGTTTCGAGGGCCGCTTCGACAGCGTGCTCGACGGCGCCTGCTACCACTGCCTCGACGAGGACGCCCGCCACGCCTACGCCGCCGCCCTGCATCGCGCCACCCGGCCCGACGGGCTGCTCACCCTGTTCTGCTTCCCCGCCGCCAGCACCGGTCTGGCCGCCAGCATGGGCATCTCCGAAGAGAACCTGCGCACAACCTGGGGCAAGGCCGGCTGGGACATCACCGACCTGCGCCCGGCCCACTATCACGTCAACGCCAACGTCGGCGACCTGATCGCCGCCATGGGCCTCGTGTGCGGACCGGTGCCCGGGGACGCCGACCACCTCCAGGCGCCCGTCTGGGCGTTGCACGCTCGACGGGCCTGACGGTACCGAAACAGCACGGGTGCGTGCTCCCGCGCAACCGGCGTTCGTTTACCGGAATACTGCGGAAAACGAACGCCAGACCGCGGCGGCCTCGCCGATCGGCCCAACTGGCGTTCATTGACCGGGATGTAGCGGAAAAGGAACGCCGGTTTGCGGCGGCTACCCCGTCCTCGGTGCTGACCCCGCAGTGTCGGCGATGGCTCGGGCTACTGGATCTTCACCGATCGAGGCTGCGTCTTCCCCTTCGGTGCGGCCCATTCGGTCTACTTGGGCTTGGTCGACGACGACGTGGACGGGGATACGAGCAGGGACCGGCAGGCGTCAAGCGCCTTGGCGACGACGGGGTCGTTGCGGTCGAGACCGTTGAGCATGCCGCCGCGGGGGGCGGCCCCGGTGGAGCTCGGGCCCGGCCCGGTGCCGGGGGCGCCGAAGGTGGGCAGGGTGACGCCGTGGTCCTTCATGCACCGGCGGAAGGCCGCCCGGGGCCCGGAGTTGATCCCGCCGCCCCGGAGTCCGCCGGCCGGGCGGAGTGCCGCGCAGGCCCGCCGGGCGGCGGCGTAGGCCTCGGCGTTGGCCGGGTTGGTGGTGGTCGTGTCGGCACCACGCACCGGGCGCGTCACGCCGTGCTGCTCCAGGCACTGCCGGTAGGCGGCGAACTTATGGCTCGAGGCCGCCGGGCCCGAACCGCCCCCGGACCGGCATCCGCCGAGCACGCCGGCGACGACGACGACGACGACGATCAGGAGACCGAGACGCCCCCGCCAGCGCAAATTCATCCGTGGCGCTCCACGTCGTCGTGCGAATGCGAGCCGCCTGATGTCCGTCCGGGACATTAGCCGTTGGGTAGGACGGCGTAGATGGCCCGGGCAATGGCCTGGTGGCCGGCGGCGTCGGGATGGTCACCGTCGGCGGCGAGGAGCGCGGTCGGGTCGCCGGCGCCGTTGGGACCCTTCAACGCGGTGTAGGTCGAGACGTAGATCGCGCCGGTCGCCTTCGCCGCAACGGACAGGGCGTTGTTGACGTAGGTGGTGGAGGCGACCGCGGCGGCCATGGTCCCGGCGTCGTAGTGCTTCGCCGCCACCGCGCCATCTTCCATCGCGGCCCAGTAGTCGAGCACCACCACGTGGGCCGCGGCGTTGAGGGCGTGGATCTTCTCGACGGCGGCGGTGACGTTGTCCTGCACGGCCGTGGCCACCGGACCGTACGAATCCGCCGCAGGGGCGCCGAGGCTCACCTGGTCGAAGGCGTCGTTGAAATCGTTCGCCCCGGTCATGATCAACACCGTGGTGGCCGACCTGAGCTGGCCCTGCACGGAGCCGGTGGCCAACTGGTTCACCACGTCGGCGCTCGTCGAGCCGGACACCGCATCGTTGTCCACGATCGCTTTCGTGTTCGTGCCGGCCGCCACCATCGCCGCATAGGCGCTCACGAAATTCTCGCACGAGCACGCCGCGCCCGAGGGGACGGAGTTCCCCAGACCGACCACGACCGGATCCTTCACCGGGC
>JAUZEY010000286.1 GCA_030838785.1 Actinomycetota bacterium
GGGTCCTGGCGTACTCCACCATCAGCCAGCTCGGCTACATGTTCCTGGCCGTCGGCGTGGGGGCCTACACCGCCGCCATCTTCCACATGGTCACGCACGCATTCTTCAAGGCGCTCATGTTCCTCGGGGCCGGCTCGGTGATGCATGGCACGGAGGACGAGCAGGACATGCGATTCATGGGCGGCCTCCGGAAGTACATGCCGATCACCGCCATCACCTTCATGTTCGGGTGGCTGGCCATCGCCGGGATCGTGCCGTTCGCCGGCTTCTGGTCCAAGGACGAGATCCTGGCCGCGGCCTGGGTCGGCGGCGCCGGGGTGAGCGGTCACTACGTCCTGTGGTTCATCGGGGCCGTGACCGCCCTGCTCACCGCTTTCTACATGACCCGCCAGGTGTGGCTCGTCTTCTACAGCGACGAGCGGTGGCGGGGGAGGCTGCATCACGAGCCCCACGAGTCGCCCCGGTTGATGACGTTCCCGCTCGTCGTGCTGGCCGGGCTCAGCCTCCTCGGCGGAGCGCTGAACCTTCCGAAGTCGGGGCTCAAGAACCTGACCGAATGGCTCCACACCGCCGTACCGGTGGAGCCGCTCGAGGCCCACTCGTTCGGGCAGGGCTTCATGCTGTCCACCATCGCCGTCATCCTCGGCGGTATCGGCATCTTCATCGGCGTGCGCATCTACCGGAACGGCCTGGTCCACGGCGAGGATCCCGTCCGGGTCCGCCTCGGCGCCCTCGGCCGGTTCTTCGAGCGGGGCTGGTACATCGATCCGGCGGTGTCGTGGTTCGTCGACAAGCCCGGGCGGGCGATGGCCGAGACGCTGGCCCAGCCGATCGACCAGGGGCTGATCGATGGCGCCGTGAACGGGGTGGCGGGGCTGGTGGCCGGCGTAGGGGCGCAGGTGCGGAAGATCCAGACCGGGTTCGTCCGGAACTACGCCCTCACGCTGTTCTCCGGGGCGACGGTCGTCCTCTTCGTCTTCCTTCTCCGGGGAGCCCTCTGATGGCCTTCCCCTACGCCGCTGCCCTCCTCGCCGTCCCCGCCGCCGGGGCGGCCGTGACCGCCGCCATTCCCGCCTCCAAGGAGAAGGCGGTGCGGGCCGTCTCCATAGGCTTCTCGCTGGTGGCGCTGATCCTCTCCGCCGCCCTCCTCGTCGACTTCGACAAGGGCGTGGCCGGCTACCAGTTCGTCGAGTCGAAGGTCTGGATCAAGCCGCTCGGCATCCACTACCTGATGGGCGTCGACGGCATCAGCCTGTTCATGGTCGTGCTGACCGGGCTGCTGTTCCCGATCGCCATGCTGGCCTCGACCCACGTCGGCAAGCGGGTCAACGCCTACTTCGCCCTCATGCTGGTCCTCGAGGCGGCCCTGATGGGCATCTTCCTCTCCGTCGACCTCTTCCTGTTCTTCGTCTTCTGGGAGGCGATGCTCGTCCCCATGTACTTCCTCATCGGGGTATGGGGCTACGACCGGCGCGTCTACGCCGCCCTCAAGTTCTTCATCTACACCGCTGCCGGCTCGGCGCTGCTGCTGCTCGGGATCCTGTCGCTGGCCGTTCTCCACGCCAAGGCCCCCGGCGCCCACCTCACCTTCGACCTGCGGACGCTCATGGCCTGGAAGGGCCTCGACCCCAACACCGCCCGGTGGCTGTTCCTGGCCTTCGGGGCATCGTTCGCCATCAAGGTGCCGCTCTTCCCGCTCCACACCTGGCTGCCCGACGCCCACGTCGAAGCCCCCACGGCCGGATCGGTGCTGCTGGCCGGTCTGCTGCTGAAGCTGGGCGCCTACGGCTTCCTGCGCTTCTCCCTCACGCTGTTCCCCCAAGCGTCGGTCGACTTCGCCCCGCTCATGCTGACCCTGGCCACCATCGGGATTCTCTACGGGGCCATCGTGGCCACGATGCAGCGCGACCTGAAGAAGGTCGTGGCCTACTCGTCGGTGGCCCACCTCGGCTTCGTCGTGCTCGGGACCTTCGCCCTCACCACCGTCGGGATCGAGGGCGGACTGTTCACCATGGTGAGCCACGGCCTGACCACCGGCGCCCTGTTCCTCCTCGTCGGGATCCTCTACGACCGGCGTCACACCCGCCAGATCGATGCGTTCGGCGGCGTGTGGAAGGCGGCCCCCAAGCTGGGCGGGATCTTCCTCGCCGTCACGTTCGCTTCGATCGGCCTCCCCGGCCTGTCGGGCTTCGTCGGAGAGTTCCTGTCGCTGATCGGCACGTTCGTGGTCCACCGGCCCTACGCCGTCTTCGCCGCCGCCGGCGTGATCCTGGCCGCGGTCTACATGCTGTGGAGCTTCCAGCGAGTCTTCACCGGTGAGCCCACCGGCGAGAACGCCACTTTCGCCGACATGAACCGCCTCGAGATGGCCACCGTGCTCCCGCTGCTGGGCTTCAGCCTGTTCCTCGGCCTCTACCCGAAACCGCTGCTGGAGCGGGTCGAGCCGTCGGTCAAGGCGCTGATCGCCCATGTCGAGTCCCGGTCCGACTACCAGCAGCCGAAGGTGGTCGAGCTGGGCCCGAAGGCCGTGGCGTCGTCGAAGGCGGGCGCCAAGTGATCGGCCTCGTCGCCCTCCTGGGCCAGACGGCGCCGGTCGACACCCGGATCCCCGTCCCCAAGGTCGACTGGCTGGCCGTCGGGCCCGAGGTCGCCCTCATCGCCACGGCGATGGTTCTGGTGCTGATGGCGGCGCTCAACCGGGGACGGCGCGACCTGTCGGGCATCTACCTCGACGTCGGTCTCGCCGGCGTCGCCGCCTCGGGGCTGATCACCGTCAAGCTGTGGTCGATCGTGGTGAGCAAGGGCGCCGCGTACCAGACGCTGTCGGGCATGGTGGCCGTCGACGGGTTCGCCGTCTTCGCCCGGACGATCATTCTGTCTGCCACGGCTTTGGGACTGCTGGTCGCGCAGGGCTACCTGCGCCGGGAACAGGTCGAGGGGCCGGAGTACCACGCGCTGCTGCTGCTGTCGGCGTCTGGGATGCTGCTCATGACGTCGGCCAACGACCTGATCGTCGTGTTCCTGGCCCTCGAGATCCTCTCGATCGCCCTCTACGTGCTGGCCGCCTTCGACCGCAAGCGACTGGAGTCGGGGGAGGCCGGCCTCAAGTACTTCGTCCTCGGCGCGTTCTCGTCGGCCGTGCTGCTCTACGGCGTGGCCATGGTCTACGGCGCAACCGGCACGACGTCGCTGACGGCCATCGCCGATTTCCTGGCCCAGAACACCCTGTTCTCGTCCGGCCTGCTGCTGGCCGGGTTCGCCCTGATCCTCGTCGGACTCGGCTTCAAGGTCGCGGCCGTCCCCTTCCACATGTGGACGCCCGACGTCTGCCAGGGCTCGCCGACGCCGGTGACGGGCTTCATGGCCGCCGGCGCCAAGGCCGCCGGCTTCGCCGCTCTGCTGCGGGTCTTCGTCGGCGGCTTCGGGTCCTACGCCGTCGACTGGCGCCCGCTCGTGCTGGTCCTGGCCATCGCCTCGCTGCTGGTCGGCAGCGTCGTGGCCCTGGTCCAGCAGGACGTGAAGCGGATGCTGGCCTACTCCTCGATCAGCCACGCCGGCTACGTCCTCATCGGCGTCCAGGCCGCCAGCAAAGACGGGGTCTCGTCGGCCCTGTTCTACCTGCTGGCCTACACCTTCATGGTCGTCGGGTCGTTCGCCATCGTGACCATCGTCGGCCGGAAGGGCGACCGCCGCCACAGCCTCGACGACTACCGCGGCCTCGGCTCCCGGGCTCCGCTGCTGGCCGCGGCGATGACGTTCCTCCTCCTGGCTCAGGCTGGCATCCCCCTGACGTCGGGCTTCGTGGCCAAGTTCAACGTCTTCGAGGCCAGCGTCCAGGCCCGGGAGTACGGCCTGACCCTGGTCGGCGTCATCAGCACCGTGATCGCCACCTTCTTCTACCTCCGCCTGATCGTCGTGATGTACATGACGGACGCCCCCGAAGGCTCCGAGGAGGCCGACGCCGCGGCTGAGACCGCCGGCGGCCGCCCGTTCGCCCTCGACCCCGCCACCGCCCTGGCGCTGGGCATCGCCGTGGTCGCCACCCTCGTGATGGGCGTCGCCCCCGGCTACTTCCTGGACCTCGCTGGCCGCGCCACTCTGCTCTTCTGATCCGGCTCGACAGCTCGTCCAATCGCACGCTTAGAATTCCCGTTCATGCGGACATTCCGCGGCATCGTCCTGGTTGTCGCCCTCCTCGGGCCCTCGGTGACGACGGCCGTCGCCCGGGCCGACGAGTCGGGTACGCCGTGCGCCTTCGAGGTCGAGGTCAGCCTCTCCCCGGGTCTGTCCCGGTCACCGAGCAGCGGGACGTTCGACTCCAAGGGTGAGTCCGGCACCCTGGACTGCAAGGGCGACGTCGGCGGGCAGCCGGCGACCGGCCGGGGGACCTTCGGAGCCGAGGGGCACTACGGCACGGCGGGCGACGGCGACCACTGCCAGTCGAAGGAGGGCCGGGGCGACGGCACGGCCCACCTCACGGTCCCGGTGGAGGGCGGCAGCCAGCACGTCGACGACCCGTTCACGCTGACCTACCGGGTCGACGGCCGGAGCGTGGTGGGCGAGATCGTCGGCCAGCGCTTCAGCGGCACGTTCGACGTCACCCAGGCCGACGGCGACTGCCTCTGGCGGCCCGTCACCAGGATCCGGATCAAGGGCCAGGGCCACCTCCGCGACCGGGACCCCGGGCCGGTGCCGCTCCCCTAGGCGGCGGTGGCCCGGCGGAAGCGCCGGCGGGGGCGGTCGTGGCTCGGGCTGCGGGCGTCGAGGAAGCGACTGGCCAGGATGTGGGCCTCGTCGATGATGGTCTCGGCGCCGGAGAAGTCGAACGGTGAGCGACCGTCGGCCGGGCGGGGGAGCACCACGATCTCCACCGTCGGCGTGGCGTTGGACAGCTCCCGCTCGAAGCGCTGGTTCCGGGCGATGGCGAAGGCCCGCAGCACCACGTCGAGCGGGTTGCGGACGGGGGCGTCGGCCACACCGCCCGAGACGTTGAGGACGAAAATCCGGTCGACCGGGCCGGCCAGGGCGTGCGACAGGGGCACGTTGTCGACCACCCCGCCGTCGACCAGCGTCCGGTGGTCGTGGAGGACGGGCGGGAAGCTCCCGGGCAGGGCGGCGCTGGCCAGCAGGGCCGGCTTGAGCGGACCGGAGGCCAGGACGACCTCCTCTCCGGTGGCCAGGTCGCAGGCCACCACCCGGAGCGGCACGAGCAGCTCGGAGAACTTCGAGGCCGGCGCCATCCGGTCGATGAGACCAGCCAGTCCGGCGTTGGAGTAGAGGTGGTCGCCCCCCGACAGGAGGCTCCAGGCCCGGCCGAAGCGGCCGCCGGGGAAGATGTGCTCGGTTCGCAGCGCCGACCACACCGTGGCCAGGTGCTCCACGCCCCGGAGGCTGGGGTTGGCGGCGACGCCCGACCCGTTCAACGCCCCCGCCGAGGTGCCGATGACGACGTCCGGGAGGTAGCCCCGTTCGAGGAGGGCCTTTAGCATGCCCACCTGGGCGCAGCCGTGGTTGCCGCCCCCGGAGAGCACAAAGGCCGTGCGCGAGGCGGTCTCGGGCCGCCGTTGCCCTGACTTGAAGACCAGTGTCATGCGCGCCACCCGGTGCTCGCCATTGAGCCCCTCGTCAGTCTCGGAATCCCACCACTCAGAGGCTTGACGCCTCACCGTAGGTAATCATTCGCTACAACGGTGGGTGCTCCCTTTCCGTTCGGCTACACGAGGGTCAACTCGCGGGGAATAGCGAAGATTCCAGGCTCGTGAAAACTCTCACGTATACTCCGCGGGTCTTGACCGGTATCGCCT
>JAUZEY010000293.1 GCA_030838785.1 Actinomycetota bacterium
CCGAGGACCTCGCCGCCGGCCTCCGGCACCTGGCTGACGGTCCCCGAGGTCTTCAACCGGTTCCGTTCCAGGAGCCCCCCCGCCGTCCGCCGCCGCCACCGCCACCGCCGCCACCACCGCCACCGCCCCCGACGCCACCGCCCCCGACGCAGCCGCCGCTCCACACGCCCCCTCGGCCACCTGCCGGGCTGGCCCGCACCGCGGGGCCGGCCGCCGCCATCCACTCGGGCGCCGGGCGGCGACGGGCACCGGTGCGGGTACCGCCGGGCATGCAGCACGACGATCCGGCGGCGGTGCAGGCGATGGCCCGCACGCCGGGGGTGGCGGTGATCGTCGACGGTTACAACGTGTCGATGCTGGCCTGGCCCGACGCCAGCGCCGCCGAGCAGCGGGACCGGCTCTGCGACGCCCTGGTCGAGTTCCAGCTGCGGATGCGCTGCGAGGTCACCGTGGTGTTCGACGGTGCCGAGGTCCCGGGGGTGCGGCCGCTTCGCCGCCGGGGGCTCCGGGTGGTGTTCTCGGCCGCGGGCCAGGAGGCCGACGACGTCGTCGTCGACGAGGTGGTGTTCAGGCCCGCCGAAGTTCCGGTCATCGTCGTCTCCTCAGACCGGGAGGTGCGGGCGGCGGCGGAGGCCGAGGGCGCCACCGTCCTTCCGGCCGACACCTTCCTCCAGCTCATGCGCCGCTAGCCCGGGCCCCGAACCGCCCGGGCGGCGAACCAGATCACCCGTCCCAGATCCAGGCCAGCGTCGGGCCGAGGCCAGCCCGAACCCGGCGGTCATGGCGGCCCGGCCACCGGGGACAGCACGGCGCCGACGGCGTACATGACGGTCGTGAGCGATCCGAGGACCGTCCGGGTGATCCCGAGGTCGTCGGTGATGAACGGGCCGAGCGCGCCGAGGCATAGGGGAGAAACGTGCAGACCGCCATCCCCAGCGCCAGGGTGACAACGAAGCCGATCTCCGAACGCCTCACCGAAGGGGCGACACGCTAGCTGACGAGCGCCGCCGGACGTGGGTAGGCTGCGCCCGGATCACTTCCCCAGGACCGGGTTCATCGCCACAACCGGCTGTTACACTCCGCCCGCTCAATGGGGCGGGGCCGGGCACTTGCGGGGGAAGGATGCCAAAGCTTCATCTCGTCGGAATCACGCCTGATCACCGGGGTCTCGTGCTCAGCGAGCACGCCCGGTCCAAGCGCGGCGACATGGTCCTCGAGATCGACGACCGGTTGCTGGAAGCCATCGAAAAAGCCCAACGACTGCGCACCCGCGCCGAGGGGCACGGCCTCGAGTCGGCCGCGCTGCCGTCGAAGCGCATCGCGGTCAACGGCGACGCCGCCACCGTCGCCCGCCTCAGCCCGAGAGAGATCCAGCAGCGGCTCCGGGCCGGGGAGTCGATCACGGCCATGGCCCGTTCCTCGGGGACGGACGAGGCCTGGATCCGCCGCTTCGCCGCGCCGGTGCTGGCCGAGCAGGCGAAGATCATCGAGCAGGCCCGCACCCTCACGCTCGTCAAGCGGGGCGTCGGGCCGTCGGGAGCCACGCTCGGCCCGTCGGTGGCGGCCAACGTCATCGACCGCGGCGTGCCGCTCACCCTTCCCGACCTCGACGCCGGCTGGGGGGCCTACCAGCGCCCGGAGGGTGGCTGGCACGTCACGTTCACGTTCCCGCTGCGGGGTCGCCGCCAGACGGCCGAGTGGGAGCTCGACGTCGCCGCCGGCGACCTGACCGCCCGCAACAAGCTGGCGTCGGAGCTCGGCTGGCGGGAGCCGGGGAAGAAGCTGCCGCAGCCGGCGCCGGCCCGTCAGGCCCCGGCTCCGAAGCGGCCCGCCCGCGCCGCCGCCGCCGCCGGCCCGGGAGCGCCGACCGTGCCCGATCAGGGATCGGCGACCGAACAAGGCGCCCCCGGTCCCGACGAGGCATCCGCTCTGGAAACCGCCGCGGCCGAGGCCGCTGGCCTGTCAGGCCTCGACGGCGCCACGACCGGCGCCCCGGCGGGCGCGCTGACCGGTGACGCCAAGAGCGGCGCCCCGGCGGGCGCGCTGACCGGTGACGCCAAGAGCGGCTCCGCGGCGGGCGCCGTGACAGGCCCGGCAAAGACTGGCGCCGTATCGGCAGGCCCCGCCGGTGCTGAGAGCGCCCAGAGCCTGCCGCTCGGCGATCCCGAATCCGAGGCCCCCTCGGGCGGCGTGGAGCGCAAGGCGCCGGCTCCGGCCCGGAAAGCCCCGGCCCGAAAGGCTCCGGCGTCGAAGTCGCCGGCCCGGAAGCCGGCCGCGCCGCCGGCCAAACGGGCGGCCGCGGCGGTGACCGAGACGGCGGCGCAGAGCGTCGTGCCGGTGTCGTCCGCCGATCCCGACACCGGGACGACCCGGCGGGCGGGGTCGATGCCGCCCACCGACCTCGACGTCGTCGACGTGCTCGACAGCTTCCCGCTGCTCGACGAAGACGACAGGCCCGACACGGTGATCGTCCTCCCGCCGTCGCCGGACGACGAGGCCGTCGGCTGGCCGCCGGCGTCCGCGTCGACGGAACCGGAGGAGCACGACGCGCCCACGGGGCCGATCTCGCTCAGGGCCCGTCCGCAGCCGGCGCCGGTCGGCCCACCGCCGGCCCCGCCGGGCGGCCCGCCCGCACCCTGACCGCAGGGCGGGCGGCCGCTCCGCACTAGGGCTTGAATTTGAACAGCGGCTCCACCGTGGTGGTCGTCGTCGACCGCCCGGTGGCAGGCCGCGTCGTGGTGACCTGCGTCTCTGGCCGCACGGCCACCCACAGGAAGTAGAGCAGGAGCCACACCACGGCGAGGCCGAGCGTCGGCAGGAAGCGAGGAGGTTTCGCAGGCATCGGCGGCCGCAGGATAGCGAGTTGTTACGCTCCCGCAGGTATGGCCGGGATCAGTCTTTCTGGTGTGACCAAAGCGTTTCCCGGCGGGGCGGTGGCCGTTTCGTCGCTTGACCTGGAAGTTGCCGACGGGGAGTTCCTCGTTCTCGTCGGCCCGTCCGGTTCGGGGAAGACGACGGTGCTGCGCATGGTGGGGGGCCTGGAGGAGGCCACCGCGGGCGAGATCCGCATCGGGGGGCGGGACGTCACGGCACTGGCGCCCCGCGACCGCGACATCGCCATGGTCTTCCAGACCTACGCCCTGTACCCCCACATGACCGTGGCCCAGAACATGGCCTTCGGCCTCAAGCTCCGCAAGACCCCGGCGGCCGAGATCCGCCGTCGGGTGGAGGAGACGGCGACGCTGCTCGGGCTGTCCGACCTGCTCGACCGCAAGCCCCGGGCCCTCTCCGGCGGCCAGCGGCAGCGGGTGGCCATGGGCCGGGCCATCGTGAGGGAGCCGGCCGCCTTCCTCATGGACGAGCCCCTGTCGAACCTCGACGCCAAGCTCCGGGTGCAGATGCGGGCCGAGATCACCCGGCTCCACCACCGCCTGCGGACGACGACGCTCTACGTCACCCACGACCAGACCGAGGCCATCACGATGGCCGACCGGGTGGCGGTGATGCGCGACGGCACGCTGCAGCAGCTCGACGCCCCCGCCGTCCTCTACGACGACCCGGTGAACCTGTTCGTGGCCGGATTCATCGGCTCCCCGGCCATGAACGTCGTCACCGCCGCCCTGACCACGGCGGACGGGCGGGTCAACGCCTCGTTCGGGGAACACCGGCTGGCGGTGCCGGAAGCGGTGCTGGCCCGCCGCCCCGGCGCCCGGAGCCTGATCGCCGCCGGAGGCGAGGTCGTCGTCGGTATCCGGCCGGAGGACATCGAGGACGCCGAGTTCGTCCCCGGCGCCGGCCCCGACGAGCTGCTGGCCGTGACCGTCGACCTGGCCGAACCTCTCGGCGCCGAGACGATCGTCCACTTCGAGGTCGGCCCCGGCGTCCCGTTCACCGCCCGCCTGTCCCCCCGCACGACGGTGCGGGCCGGCCGCCCGGTCAAGCTGGCCGTCGACATCGAGCGCCTCCACCTCTTCGACCCCACCTCCGGCCAGAGCCTCCGCTGACCGCCCGAACCGGCGTTCCTTTTCCGCTCCATCCCGGGAAGACGAACGCCGGTTCGAGACGGCCGGCCAGGACCGGCGTTCCAGATGGCAGTGAGGAACGCCGCTTCGACGAGGGCGGCCGGTAGCCTCCCGGCTCGATGCCGTCGCTGCTGGTGACCAATGACTTCCCGCCCAAAGTGGGCGGGATCCAGTCCTACCTGTGGGAGCTGTGGCGGCGGCTGCCGGCCGGCGACGTGACCGTTCTCACCACGCCCCATCCGGGGGCGGCGGAGTTCGACCGGGTCCAGCCCTTCCGGATCGTGCGGGACCGCTGCTCGTGGCCGTTGCCGCCGCCGTTGTCGGGGGGACGCCTCCCGTCCGCCGGCCGGTTGCTGCTCCCCACGCCGGCGTTGGCCGGCCGTATCGACGCCCTGGCCCGGGAGGTCGGCGCCGACGTGATCTTCCTCGACCCGGCCCTGCCGCTCGGCGCCCTCGGGCCCCGGCTGCGGGCGGCGCCGTACGTCGCGGTCCTCCACGGCGCCGAGGTCACGGTCCCCGGGCGGCTCCCCGGCTCCCGGGCCGCCCTCCGCCGGGTGCTCGCCGGCGCGGCCGGCGTCCTGGCCGCCGGGACGTATCCCGCCGCCGAGGCCGCCCGGGCCGCCGGCCGGTCCCTGCCCGGCCTCGTGATCCCACCGGGCGTCGACGTCGACCGCTTCCGCCCCGACGGCGACGCCGCCCGGGCCGCCACCCGCAAACGCTTCGGTCTCCCCGAGACCG
>JAUZEY010000328.1 GCA_030838785.1 Actinomycetota bacterium
GCCCGGGTCTCGGGCACTACCGCGATGTCCTCCTCACCCGGGACGGCACGGCTCCGGCCGGGACGAAGTTCGCCCGCCGGGTCGGCCTCCTGTTCGAGACCGCCGGGCTCCCCTCGCCCGTCTACGAGCACCCGGTCGATCACGGCGAGGGCCTGTACTACCTCGACCTGGCCTATCAGAACCCCCGCCGGGTGGCCGTCGAGTGCCTCGGGAGGATCGGCCACGACTTCGAGCGGGCGTTCGAGGCCGACCCCGTCCGGCGGAACCGGCTCCAGCTGCTGGGGTGGATCGTGATCGAGGTGACGTGGCGGCGGTTCGTCAACGCCCCGGAGGAGGTCGTCGCCGAGGTCCTTCGGGCGCTGCACGGTTAGGAACCGTCGTCGGCGACCCGTCGCGCCCGTGCCTTGGCGTCCCTTTCGGCGCCACGGGGGTATCAGTCCCGGTGGGGGTACGACGGCGGCTGATCGGACGGGGGCGGCTCGTCGTAGACGGTCACCGTGCCGGACCGGTCGAAGGCGCCCGTGTCGGCCGCCGGCTGCTGGCCGGGCAGGTAGCGGCGGCCGCCGGCGACGTAGCGGTACATCCCCACGCCGGAGGCGCCCGCCTCGTCGGGGCCGGCTGTGGTGGCGTCCCACCACAGCTCGGTGACGTCGTCGTCGCCGCCGTAGTCATCGCCCACCCACAGGCCGTGTCGGCCGAACGAGACCGACGGGCTGGTCACCATCCCCCGGCCGGCCGCCGGCAGCCGGAACAGGCCGTCGCGGATCGAAGCCGGGGTGACGATCGGGCCCCCGAGGTGCATCCCGGTGAAGAAGATCCAGGGCGCCCGGTAGATGAGGGCGTGGGACGCCGGGGCCGGGGGCGGCCGCCCGGTGTGCCAGGTGTGGACCCGCCACGCCTCGTCCTGACCGGGGGCGAGGCGGGCCCCGCCGAACGACAGGCCGAAGGCGTGGGCCCACTGCGTCTGGTCGTAGGTGCGGCCCGAGAACGTCGAGTCGGCGCCGCTGAGCCCACCGCCGGGCCCGCCCGCCCCGAGGAGGACCCACTCCGGGCCGTACCCCTGTCGGGTCGCCTCCTGGGTCATGAAGACCGGGAAGAGCGCGTCGCCGACGTAGAGGACACTGGTCACCCCGGCCTGGCGGAGCCGCCCGACGACCTTGCGGGCCTCCTCCGAACCGGCGGCCGGCGCGGTCGCCGTCCCCCTGAACCCGACCGAGGCCAGCAGCTCCACCCCGTGCCGGCGCAGTTCCCGCTCCAAGGTCTCGGCGCCGCGGAGGCCGAACCGGCCCGGCGAGTCGTCGTAAACGAGACCGAAGGTCCGGTCCTGCCCGGCCAGCATCACATCGGAGGCGTTGCGGGCCGGGCGGCCGGCCAATCGCCGGCCGACGTACTCCGACTGGAGCGCGATCCGCTGGCTCCCGGTCGGCTCCGGCGAGATGACGTAGGGCGCCCGGGCCTCGTACCAGCTGTCGGGTTCGGGCACGGCGCAGATGCACAGCACCCGGCGGGCGGCCAGCTCGTCGGCGTACGCCGCGGTGCGGGCGGGACCGCCCCAGGAGGCGAAGGCCCCGATCTCGGTGGCCACCCGGACGGCGTCGGCCCGGGCCCTCTCTGCGTCGTCCTCGGCGCCCGACGGCGTCACGAACACGAGCTGCACCCGCCGGCCCCACGTCTGGTAGTGGTGCTCGAAGTAGTCGACGTAGGAGCGGTAGGTGGCGGCGACCTCGTCGGGGCTGTCGCGGTTGCCGGCCGCCGTGGCCAGGGCCGAGGAGGCGACGTCGGTCCGGCCGAGGTAGACGGCGACGGTGATCGTCTCGGCCGTCACCCCCGGCGCCGTCGCCCCGCCGTTGGCCGCCACCGATGCCACGCACGGCGGCGCCGACCGGGCCGGCACCGCCAACCGGCCCGTGGCCGGGTCGCACACCGGGCTCGGCAGCAGCGTCAGGGCGTCGGCCGCCGCCGCCCGACCGGTGCCGGAGGTCGTGGCGGACGGTCGAGGCGCCTGACCATTGACCGGTCTCCCCGGGATCGGCGCCGCCGTGGACCCCGGCGTGGTCTCGACGGCCGGGGACGGGCGGCTCCGCCGCGGTGCCTGGTTGTGTTCCGGCGTCGGGTCGACCACCGTGAACCCGCCCGTCCCGCCGCCGGACCGCCCCGCCGCGGCGTCGTCGTGCCGGCCCGGTAGGAGCGAGAGCACGAGAAGGACGGCGGCCGTCCCCGCCAGCACGAACCGGTACCGGGCGAGCCCCTGCGCCAGCGCGGTGACGACCGGGCCAGGCCCCGCGCCGCCCCCGTTGCGATCAGCCGGTCCCCCCATCGCGGAATGATCCCAGAGGAGCCCGGGCATCGGCCAGCCCTTCCCCGTCGCGACCGCCCCGGCCGAATCGCTCCAACCGGCGTTCGTCTACCGGGATGCTGCGGAAATCGAACGCCGGAACGGGGTGGGCCGGGCGGGCCCCGCAACCGGCGTTCGTTTACCGGGATGCTGCGGAAATGGAACGCCGGAAGCGGGGGTGGACGGGCGGGGCGGGCGAGGCCCGGCGGGGTCAGGAAGGGAGCGGGGCCTGGGCTTCGGCCAGCTTGGCTTCGGCGGACACCCTCGCCGCCGTGCGGGCCCGGAGGATGTCGTCGTTCACGAACCGGCCCGCGGTCGACAGCAGGAAGCCGGCGAAGACCAGGGGGACGGCCAGGCCGAAGAGGGCGGTCCGGATCCCGGCCGTGTCGGCGACGTGGCCGATCAGGGGGTAGAGGGCCAGGCCGGGC
>JAUZEY010000357.1 GCA_030838785.1 Actinomycetota bacterium
CGGCGTCGACCACGGACCACTGCTCGTCCATCTCCCGGAGGCTGGGGTAGAGGCCGGGGTGCGGCAGGCCCAGCGCCGTCCCCCAGATGCGGGCCACCGACAGCACTACGACCTCGGGCCGTTCCCCGCCGGCGGCGTCGACCACCGCGTCGAGGACGGCCTGGGGAAAGGGATCTCCGGCCGAGGCGACGAGTATCGGCCCCACCGGTGTCGATGACGGCGGCACCACCGGCCCGGCCGTCACTCGGCCGCTCCCGGGAGGGTGACGGCCGCCGCCGGAACGGGGACCCTGGGCGCCGGCGGACGGGGGCGGGGGCCGGCCGCCCGGCGACGGTCCTCCATCCGGCGCCACCACGACAGCGGGAAGTAGGCCGCCACCACGGCCAGGCCGCCGAGGAACGCCGTTCCACCGCCGGCCACGCAGCCCTTGATGGCACACGACGGGATGCCCACGGCCCAGACCACGAAGTACAGCCCGGCCAGCGCCAGGGCCAGGTACTTCATCCACTCCGGCAGCCGGTAGGGACGGGCCATGGCCGGATGCCAGCGGCGCAGGAAGTAGTACCCGAGGAGCACCGGCACGAAGGAACCGACGTAGCCGACGTTGCTGAACACGTAGATGGTGGCGGGAGCGCCGAAGAGGATCAGCACGAAGGTCAGCGCCACGTTGAGACCCATGGCCACGTCGGGCACGTTGTTCCGGTTGACGTGGGAGAGGATCCGCGGCGCCTGGCCGTCGAGCGACATCTGGTACAGCGAACGGGCGCAGCCCATGATGGCGTTCAGGCTGGAGAGAGCCAGAGCGACCAGGAGCGTCACCGTCACGATCTTGTCGATGGCCGCGATGTGGACGACCTGGCCGGCGAAGCCGGCGAACAACGCCAGCGGGTCGGCCTTGACCGCCCCGGCCCCGAGCACGGCCAGCACGGAGAACGGCAGCAGCGTGTAGATGAACACGCCGTAGCCGCCCTCCAGGTTCATGGCGATCGGGGCGTCGCGGTGCGGGTTGCGGCACTCGCCGATGTAGCAGGCGGCCGCCTCCATGGCGATGACGTTCCAGGTGAACAGGGCCGAGAACTGCAGGTAGAGAAAGAGAGAGTGGCCGGCGAAGAAGCCCGTCCCGTCGCCGAGCCGGAACGGGAACACGTTGTGCAGGTGCATCGTCGACGGCCGGAAGAAGGGCAGGACGGCCAGCAGCGTCAGGGGCACCATCGTGAGCAGGCCGAGGATCGTGGCCGCCACGGCGCCGAAGCGGATGCCGAGGAAGGCGACGGCGAACAGCGCCAGGGACAGCACGACGCCGACGACGACGGTGAACAGGCTGACGGGCTGCGTGCTGGCCAGGAGGTGGACGGTCCTCGTCGAGTCCTTGAACCCGAACAGCGTCGGCAGGTAGGCGCCGGTCAGGAGCATGTTGACCGCCACCACCGGGAACCAGCCCAGCCAGTACATCCAGGAGGTCACGCCGTTGATGTGGCCCGAGGCCCGGGGCAGGCGCTCCTGGAAGGCGAAGGAGGCGTAGGCGGGGGCGCCGCCCGTCCGGTTGGGGAGCATGGCCGCCATCTCGGCCAGGAACATGCACAGGAGCCAGCCGGAGAGCGCCCAGAAGGCGAAGTTGGGCAGGGCGGCGGAGCCGAGGCCGATGAGGGCCGGGGACGTGACCCCGGTGACGAGGATCGTGCCCGCCAGTCCGATGACGAAGGCACCCCACCAGTTCGTCTCTTTGGACAGTCCGCCTTCGACGTATTCCTCAACCCGGGGCGCCGAAGTCGACATCACAAATCCCCTTTTGTTTCGACCGCGTTTCTGCTTACTGACCTCTGCCCATTGAGGGCATTCGTAAGCCCCAGGCTGCAATCATGGTCGGATAGAGGAAGCTGAATGTTTCGTCGTCATGAAAGGCGGCGAGCCGGTCGATTTCTTCGTCCGACAGCACGTCGGCGCTCACGTGCTCCGCTCCCGGACGAGGCCGAACTCGGCGCCGGCGTCGAGGAGGGCCCCGGCCAGGTACTCGCCGTAGGAGCGTTCGCCGACCACGAGGAAGCCGTCGCCGTCGCGCACCACCAGGGCCGGCACTCGGGCGACCGACGTCCGCACCGCTGAACCGTCGGCGGCGGCGAGGTCGACGCCGCAGACCTTGGCCAGGGCAGCGGTCGAGGCCGGGCCGTCGATCCGCAGGACCGTCCGGCCGGCGGTGGCGTCGAGGACGGTGACGAGCCCGTCATCGGGTTCGGCCCGCCAGCGCTCGACCAGCGCCGGGCCCGCTCCTGCCGGGCCGAGCAGGAGCCACTCCCCCGGCCCGGAGCCGACGGCCAGGACGCCGTCGCCGGCGTCCCGCGCTGCCCCGAAGGGCACACCGAGCGCGCCAGCCACCGCGCCGCCCGCCGCCGCCTTCACGAGGACCTTGGCCCCGACGCTCTCATCGGCAAGGACGAAGGCGCCGGAGCTGCCTCGGCCAGGACCGCTCGAGCCGGAGCCGGAGCCGGAGCCGGAGCCGGACCCCGACCCGCCTCGGCCTGGACCGCCGGAGCCGGAGCCGGAGCCGGAGACTGAGCGGCCGGGTCGAGATGGCGAGCCGGCGTCAGGCACGGAGCCTTCTTCCCTCGGGGTCGAAGTGGGCCAGGTCGGCCATCACGGTCACGGGGGTCTCGGTGCCGTCGGGCAGGCGGACCGACACGACGGTGCCGGCGGAGGCCAGCCGCCGGTCGACGTAGCCGAGGCCGATCGAGCGGCCGAGGGTCGGCGACATCCGGCTGGAGGTGATCCGGCCGACGATCGTGGTGCCCTCCACGAGCTGGCAGCCCTCGGGCGGGACCAGGGTGCCGTCGACCGGCTGGAGGCCGACCAGCTGCGCCGTCGGGCCGCCCCGCTCGGCGACCCAGGCCAGCTCGGGCTTGCCGAGGAAATCGGTCTTGTCCGGCTTGACCAGCCAGTCGAGGCCGGCGGCGTAGGCGGAGGTGAGGCCGTCGCTGTCCTGCCCGACGATCAGATGACCCTTCTCGAGCCGCATGATCCGCTGCGCCTCGACCCCGAAGGGCGCACATCCGAGGTCGCGGCCGGTGTCGAGGAGGGCCTCCCAGACGTGCAGGCCCCGGTCGGCCGGCACGTGCAGTTCGTAGCTCAGCTCGCCGGTGAAGCCGATCCGCCAGGTGAAGCAACCGGTAACGCCGGCGATGGTGGCCGACCGCACCTGCATGTAGGCGAACGCCCCGGGGGAGAGGTCGAGTTCGGGGGCGAGGCGCCCGAGCAGCGCCCGGGAGTCCGGCCCGGCGACGTTGATGCTGGCGTAGTCGCCCACCACCGGGGTGACGTGAATGCGCCACTCCGGATGGTCCGTGGCCAGGACGTGCTCGACGAGGTTGAGGACGGCCTCGGCCCCCGACGACGTCGTCGACATGACGTAATGGTCGGGGCCGAGGTGCCCGGTGACGCCGTCGTCGAAGACGACCCCGTCGTCGCCGCACATCACGCCGTAGCGGACGGCGCCCTCGGCCAGCTTGGACCACTTGTTGACGTAGAGGAGATTGAGCAGGAGGGGGACGTCGGGCCCCCGAAGGTCGAGCTTCCCCAACGGCGTGACGTCGATGATGCCGACGTTGGTGCGGACGTTGCGGACCTCGGCCTCCGGGTCGCCGTAGTGGTCGGGCCGGATCCAGGCCCCGGCCACCAGCGGCCGGGCGCCGTGGGCCTCGTGCCACCCCTGCATCGGCGAGCGCCGCACCGGCTCGAACTGCCGCCCGGCCAAAGCCCCCAGGCTCATCGGGGCATAGGGGGGCCGCCACACGGTCGTACCGGTCTCCCCGATCGTCCTCCCGGTCGCCTCGGCCAGCACGGCCACGGCGTTGACCGTTTCCAGCTTCCCCTGGGCCGACCCCATGGTGACGGTCGTGAACCGCTTGAGCAGCTCCACCGACTCGTACCCCTCGTGCGCCGCCCCGATGAGATCCTTGGAGCTGACATCCTCCGAGTAGTCGACGATCCCGTGTGTCGTGGACCGGAACAACGCCGGATGGGGGACCACCGGAAGTGGTGCCGGACGGGCCGGTCCCGCGTCGTCATCGGCGCCGGCGGCGCGATCCGACCGATCCTGTCGGACGGATCGCGCATCCGAACGAGCGGCAGCCGCTCGGCCCACGTCCGATCCGTGAGCGACAAGCTCGTCCACTGTTCCGTCGCCGAGCAGTCCGCCCGTGACGAACACCGAGTCCGGCAGGCCGTCGCCAGGGCGGAAGCGGGCCGCCGTCGGGTCGTAGACCGGGCGGTCCCCGGCCATGTTCAGCAGGGACGTGGGCGCTGTCCACCCGATCGCGGTGACCAGGAGGTCGCACTCCACGATCGAGCCGTCTCCGAGCTCGACTGCGCTCAGGCCGGTGCGGCGAGCGGCGCCGTGCCGGGCGGCCAGCGCTCGCACGATGTTCTCGCCTCGGCGGGCATCGACGAGGCGGGTGATCTCGACGCCGGCGTCTTCCAGGTCTGCGGCGGCGGCGTCGCCTTCGGCGTTGGCGGAGAAGACCACCGCCCGGGTGCCGGGCTTGACCGCCCAGAGGTTGACGAGGCGCCGGGCGGCGGTCGACAGCATCACGCCGGGCAGGTCGTTGCCGGCGAACACGTAGGGCCGCTCGATCAGGCCGGCAGCCACTACCACCGTCGTCGCCCGGGCCTTGACCAGCCGCTCCCGAACCCCGGGAAACACGCTGCGCTGGAGGACGGCCATCCAGTTGTCGTCGTAGCGGGCGGTCACCACAGAGTTCGTCAGCACCTCGATGCCGGGCGAAGCGTCGACCGCGGCGCGCTGCTCGGCCAGCAGGTCGAGCTCGCGCTTGCCGCCCCAGCGGAGGTGGCCCCCGAGCTCGTATTCCTCCTCGACCAGCATCACCGACGCCCCTACCGCCGCCGCGGCCACCGCGGCGGCCATCCCGGCCGGGCCGCCGCCGGCGACCAGGACGTCGACGTGGGCGTAGCGCTTGTCGTAGCTGTCGTGACTCGGCTCGGCCGATGCCCGTCCACCGGCGGCGAAGCGCTTCAGGACCGATTCGTAGGCCGGCCACAGCCGTTCGGGAGCGATGAACGTCTTGTAGTAGAACCCGGGGCCGAGAAACCGACCGACCAACTGGTTGGCCGCCTTGACGTCGAACCGCAGCGACGGCCAGGCGTTCTGGGCCGACACCCGCATGCCGGCCTCGACGCGCCGGTGCGCCCCCCGCACGTTCGGCTCGTCGTCGACCTGCACCAGGCACCCCGGGTCGTGGAACGACGCCGTGAGCAGACCCCGCGGCCGGTGGTACTTGAGGCTGCGGGAAAAGACCCGCACCCCGGAGGCGGCCAGCGCCGAGACGATCGTGTCGCCCTCGAAGCCCTGGGCCGGCCGCCCGTTCCAGGTGAACGACAGTGGCGCGGATCGATCGATGACCTCGCCGGGCCGGGGATCGAGCCGGCGCCCGGGGTTGGGCGGCGCCGCGTTGCGGAGCGGCCGGTCTTCGAGGCGAAAGGACGTTCCGGTCACGTATGCGCTCCGGCGACGGTGCAGGAGCGGATCTCGTTGGTCACGGTGTGGCGCTCCACGGTGAGGAAGGCCCGGCAGCCGGAGGAGTGGTGCCAGGTCTCGGTCGTCCAGCCGGCGGGGTTCGTTCGGCGGTAGAGGTACTGACGCCACTCGGGCGGCGTGGCCGCCACGGGGTCGGGGCGGGCGCGCTCCTCGCCGAGGTAACGGAACTCGGACGCGTTCCGGGGGCCGCAATGGGGGCAGGGGACGAGGATCATGTCAGTGGCCCACCGCCGCCGCGCCCTTTTCGCCGACGAGCCGGCCGTCGTCGAAGCGGGCGAGGTCGAAGCCCGCCACCAGCTCCGGCACCCGTCCCGTCCCGATCAACGAAGCCACGGCCTCCCCGGCGGCGGGCCCGGCCTTGAAGCCGTAGGTGCCCCAGCCGACGTCGACCAGGAAGCCCTCCACCGGTGTGACGCCGATGATCGGCGAGTAGTCGGGGGTCATGTCGCACAGCCCGGCCCATTGCCTCAGCACCCGCATCGTGGCCAGCGAGGGCATCAGCTGCAGTACGTGGCCCGCCAGCTCCTCCAGGAACTCCAGCGAGGACCGCATCGAGTAGGAGGCGAACGGGTCGACGCTGGCACCGAAGACCAGCTCGCCCCGGTCGGTCTGGCTGACGTAGACGTGCAGCGTCCCCGACACCACCACCGGGTCGAGGAACATCTTCACCGGCTCGGTCACCGCCGCCTGCAGCGGATGGGTGATGATCGGCAGCCCCACGCCGGCCATGGCCGAGATCAGCGACGCCCAGCCGGCGGTGCAGTTCACCACCACCGGCGCCGAGATCGGACCCCGCGCCGTCTGCACGCCCCGCACCCGACCGGTCGTCCCCCCGGAGACGTCGACGTCGATGCCGGTGACCTCGGTGTTCTGGTGGATGTGGACCCCGAACGAGTCGGCCGCCCGGGCGTAGCCCCACACCACGGCGTCGTGGCGGATGATCCCGCCCGGCGGGTGGTACAGCGCCCCGAGGATCGGGTATCGGGTCCGGTCGGAGGTGTCCATCATCGGCACGAGGCGCTTGATCTCGTCGGGGCCGATGACCTCGGAGTCGATGCCCGCCACCTTGTTCACCTCGGCCCGCCACCGCATCGTCCGCAGCGAAGAATCGTTGTGGGCCAACGTGAGGTGCCCCCGGCGGGAGAACATCACGTTGAAGTTCAACTCCGACGACAGGTTCCGGTAGAGCTGCAGCGACCGGTCGTAGAAGGCGACGCCCTCGGGGGTCAGATAGTTGGAGCGGAGGATGGCCGTGTTGCGGCCCGAACCGCCGCCGCCGACGTAGCCCCGGTCGACGACGGCCACGTTGGTGATGCCGTGCCGGGCCGCCAGGTAGTAGGCGGTGGCCAGCCCGTGGACACCGGCGCCGATGATCACCACGTCGTACGACCGTCGCAGCTCCGGCGAGCGCCACACCTTCGGCCAGTCGTCCCCGGTGAGGCCGTGGCGCACGAGCCCCCAGGCCGAGAACCGTTGAGGGAACCGGGCTTTCATCGCCGCGACAGGAAGTCCTTGCCCAGCAGGGCGACCACCCGCTCGGCGATGGCGTCGGGCGTCAGCGCCGTGTCCATCCCGGCCAGCGGGATGCCGGTGATCATCGACGCCTCCAGCGTGAGGGCCCGCATGTCCTCCGGTTCGAGGTCGTGGACCTCGGCCTTGCCGCAGGCCCGGGCCAGCATCTGCAGCTCCATGGTCATGGCCGACACGAAGTTGAAGACGTGGTCGGCGGCGCTGTCCAGGTCGAGGCGGGCCTCGAGCTCGGGTTCCTGGGTGGCGATGCCGGCCGGGTCGTGACCGGTGTGCCAGATGGTCCCGTCGCCCGGTTCGACGCCCAGTTGGTGGTACTCGCCGAGATAGGCGTCCGCCCCGGCGTACATCGCCAGCAGCGCGGCGGTGCCGATCGACACCGCGTCGGCCCCCAGTGCCAGGGCCTTGGCGGCGTCGGCGCCGTTCTTGATCCCGCCCGAGATGATGAGCTGCACCTCGCCCAGCATCCGGAGGTCCTTGAGGGCCTGCACCGCTTCCACCAGGGCGCACATCGTGGGGATGGCGGTGTGGTCGAGGAGGATGTCGGGGGAGGCGCCGGTCGCGCCCTCCAGCCCGTCCAGCACGATCACGTCGGCACCGGCCTTCACGGCCAGCTTCACGTCGTCGGCGACCCGGCTGGCGCCCATCTTCACGTAGACGGGCTTCTCCCAGTTCGTCGCCTCCCGCAGCTCCTCGATCTTGATCTGGAGGTCGTCGGGCCCGACGAAGTCGGGGTGGCGCACCGGGCTGCGCTGGTCGACGCCCTGAGGCAGGGTGCGCTGTTCGGCGATGACGGGCGACACCTTGTTGCCCAGCAACAGCCCCCCGGTGCCGGGCTTGGCCCCCTGACCGACGACGACCTCGATGGCGTCGGCCGCCTTCAGGTCGTCGGGGTCGAAGCCGTAGCGGCTCGGCAGCACCTGGTATACGAGGAGGTGGGAGGCGGCCCGTTCCTCGGGGAGCATCCCGCCGTCGCCGGTGGTGGTGGAGATGCCGAGGCGGGTGGCGGCCGTCCCCAGCGCCGTCTTGGCCGTCTTCGACAGCGCCCCGTACGACATGCCGGCGATGGTGATCGGCCGGTCGAGCACGATCGGCTTGGAGGCGTAGCGGGTGCCGAGCACCGTGCGGGTCTCGCACCGCTCCCGGTAGCCCTCGAGCGGCAGCCTCGACAAGGTGCAGGGCACGAACGTGAGGTCGTCGAAGTTCGGCACCCGGCGGCGGGTGGCGCCGCCCTGGATGCGGTAGCGGCCGAGGGTGGCCTTGGCCCAGATGTCCTCGACGGCCTGCTGGCTCCATATCTGGGACGGCCGGGGCCGCGCCGCCGCGGCGCGGGCGTCGCCGTTTCCGTTCGTGGTCACAGGGCGACCTTCCACATCTCCGGTTCGTGGGCGGAGAAGTTCCACAGCTTCCGGCCCGACTCGATCTTGCGGAACTGCTTCGGCTCCAGGCCGGTGTCCCAGGGCGTCAACGCGGCGCAGAGGGCGGCGACGTCGTCGTCGTTGAGGTCCTTCTCGACGGCGTCGGCCCCGAGGCTCTCGATCTCGCCGGCGATGTAGATGGTGCCTTCGTACATCGAGTCGCCGAGGCCGTCGGCGGCGTCGCCCCCCACGACGATCGTTCCCCGCTGCATCATGAACCCGGTCATGTAGCCGACGCTGCCCCGCACGACGAGCAGCCCGCCCTTCATGGCGATCCCCGCCCGGGCGCCGGCGTCGCCGTCGACGTAGACGCTGCCGCCCCGGATCGACGCCGCCGTGCTGGATCCGGCGTGGCCGTAGACCGCCACCCGGCCGCTCATCATGCACTCGGCCACGCCCCACCCGCAGTTGCCCCGCACGGTGACCGACAGGCCGCAGTTCATGCCGGCGGCGTACCAACCCACCGGGCCTTCGAAGCGCAGTTCGGCCTCGGCCTTGATGGCCACGCCGAGGTTGTGGCGGGCGGCGGGGTTGCGGATGACGACCTCGGTCGCCCCGGCCTTCTCGATGAGCTCACGGACGGCCAGGTTGATCTCCCGGGTGGTGAGCTCCGAGCAGTCGACCACCGGCGAGAACCCGAGGTCGGAAGGCACCGTCAGTTGAGCCACCAGCGCACCTCCTTGGCCGCCAACTCCCGGGGCACGAGGGCGGGATCGGGGAAGACCCGGCGGAGGGCGACCTCCTCGGAGGACAGCACGACCATGTCGTCATCCTCGGCGTACAGCAACGGTTTCGTGGCGAACTGGTCCCGGGCCAGGCCGACGCCGCGGTCGGTGGAGATGAGATAGGCGAATGTGCCGTCGAGATCGCTGACCGACGCCCGCAGCGCCTCCTCCAGCGGCTCGCCCCGCTGCAGGCGGTCGGCGACGTAGACGGCGATGACCTCGGAGTCGTTCTGGGTCGAGAAGCGGTGCCCCCGCATCTCGAGGCGGCGGCGGAGCTGGTGGTAGTTGGTGATCGTCCCGTTGTGGACGACGGCGATATCGGGAAAGGGCCGGGCCCAGAACGGGTGGGAGTGGGCGATGTCGACCCGGCTCTCGGTGGCCATGCGGGTGTGGCCGATGCCGTGGGTACCGGTCATGCCCCGCACGCCGTGGACGGCGTCGACCTCGAACGCCGAGCCGACGTCCTTCACGATCTCCATGGCGTGGCCGACCGAGAACACCCGGGCGCCGGGGACCCGCTCCTCGATCCAGTCGGCCAGCTTCCCGTCGCCGTCGGAGGCGACGTGGAGGCGGACGCTGCGGCCGGCCCCCTGCCAGTCCTTCACCACCACGAGCTGCTCGGCGGCGATGGCCACCAGCTCGGCGGCATGAGCGGAGTCGGGCCGGTCGATGTCGACCCGTACCACCAACGAAGCGTCGTCGGCCACGCCGTACACGGCGAACCCGGTCGAGTCGGGGCCCCGCCGGTGGAGGTCCTGACACATCGTGACCAGGACGTCGCCCACCGGACCGGTGCGCGTCCCGCCGTGCCCCTTGTGGAAGATCCCGACGATACCGCACACCATTCCCTCCCCCCGGGGCCGTCACCGGCCCAACCTGATCTGGACGGCCTTCATTCTCGGATCCGCAGGGATGGACCCCACCTCACTCTTGGCCGCGCCTCTATGTAGTGAGTGGACATCTTTCGCCGGTCTGACGCAGGAGTGTGTGAAGTGGACACATCGGCGCGAGGGTTGTGTCGCACCGGCATCTGGGCGGCGGCGAGGCCCAACCGTAGGGTGATCTCGACAGAGGCCGTCGAAAGGGCCGGCGGAGGGGTGAGCACCATTACGGCGAGCAGGACACCAGCCAAGCGGCCGGCGCCCAAGGGCGGGGCGGCCGCCCGGCGGCGGCCCGACGACACCGCCTACCTCTACAAGATCATCCAGACGATCGGATCGGGCCCCGACCTGGAGACGGTGCTGCGGGGCATCGTGGCTCTGCTGACCGAGGCGACCGGCAGCCACGCCTGCTTCATCTACTTCACCGAGGACGAGCAGCTCATGCTGCGGGCTGCCTCCAGCGTCTACCGCCACCTCGAGGGGAACATCTGCTTCCCGATCGACAAGGGCATCGCGGGCTGGGTGGCCCGCACCCGCCGCTCGGTGTTCCTGCGGGACAACGCCCTCGACGACCCCCGAACGTTCTACGTCCCCGAGCTGGAGGAGGAGCAGTTCCAGTCGGTGGCGTCGGTCCCGATCTTCGCCCGGGCCGGCGATGTGATCGGCGTCATCAACCTCCACACCGAGGCGCCGCGGGAGTTCGACCGCCCCGACCTCGAGCTGCTGGAGCACACCGCCTCGCTGGTGGCCGGCGCGGTCGAGAACGCCAGCCTCTACCACAACGCCACCCGTCAGGTGGCCCTGCTGACCGAGCTGTCGCGCCTCTCGCAGGACATCGCCCGGGCCGACAGTGTCGCCACGCTGCTGGCCACGGTCACGGCGGGCTGCGAGGCCCTCGGAGCGGCGAGGGCCGAGATCCACCTCGACACCCGCCGGCTGTCGGCCACCCAGCTCGCCGTCGATTCCCGCCGGTCGAGCCCCGACGAGGTGAGTGCTCTGGCCCGTTTCCTGTGGGGACCCGACTACGGCGGCACGCCGCTGTTCCTCCCACTCACGGTGGACAGCGACCGCAGCGGGCTGCTGGCCGTGCTGTGGCGCAACGGCACGTCCGACGCCATGAGCGTCCTCACCGCCGTGGCGTCGTCGACCGGGGTCGCCCTCCGCCACCACGAGCTCGTGGACCGGCTGCGGGAGGAGAACCTCGTCAAGGACTTCTTCGAGGCGCTGTCCCGGGACCAGGCCGGCAGCGAGGTGCTGACGGCCCAGGCGGGCCGGCTGGGCTGCGACCTGTCGCTCCCCCACGTCGTGCTCCACGCCACTCCGTGGGACGGGCCGCTCCCGACCGCCCTGACCCGGGCCAAGGGCGGAAAGGCCAAGGGGCCGGCGGAGCCGGGGGCCCTCCCCTGGGAGGAGCTCGTGGCCCGGCTGGAGGCCCGCCTGTCGCGGCTCCTCCCCGGAGTGGTGTTCGACTGCCGGACCACGTCGTGCCGGGCGCTGCTGAC
>JAUZEY010000256.1 GCA_030838785.1 Actinomycetota bacterium
TCGGCGTCGATGCGCCGGACGGTGCCGGAGCGGGTCCGCATGGCCAGGGACTGGGTGATCGTCGTCTCGCCGTCGTAGCGGACGCCCTCCAGCAGGTCGCCCCCGGTGATGCCGGTGGCGGCGAAGAAGACGTCCTCCCCCGAGACGAGGTCATCGGTGGTGAGCACCCGGTCGAGGTCGTAGCCGGCCGCGACCGCCGCCGCCCGCTCTTCGTCGTCGGCGGCGACGAGGCGCCCCTGGATGGCGCCGCCCAGACACTTGATGGCGCAGGCGGCGATGACGCCCTCGGCCGTCCCGCCGATGCCGAGCAGGACGTCGACGCCGGTGCCCCGCCGGGCGGCGGTGACCGCGCCGCCGACGTCGCCGGCCAGGATGAACCGGACCCGGGCCCCCGCCGAGCGGATCTCGTCCACCAGCCCGTTGTGGCGGGGCCGGTCCAGGACCACGACGGTGAGATCGCTGATCGGGCGCCGGGTGGCGGCGGCGATCCGGCGGAGGTTCTCGGCCACGGGCACGGAGATGTCGATGGCGTCGGCGGCGTCGGGGCCGACGGCGATCTTGTCCATGTAGCGGCACGGCCCGGGGTCGAAGATCGACCCCCGCTCGGCCAGGGCCGCCACCGTGAGGGCACCGTTCATGCCCCGGGCGGCCAGGCGGCGGCCGTCGACGGCGTCGACGGCGATGTCGACCGCCGGCCCGTCCCCCCGGCCCATGTGCTCACCGGTGTAGAGGACGGCGGCCCGGTCCTTGTCGCCCTCGCCGATGACGACGACGCCGTCCATGGGGATCGTGTCCATCAGCAGGCGCATGGCCCGGATGGCGGCCTCCTCGGCGGCGTCCTCCTCGCCCCGCCCCATGAGCCGGGCGGCGGCCAGGGCGGCCGCCTCCGTGACCCGCACCAGCTCGAGCCCGAGGTTGCGGTCGGGGGCGGACGGGCCGCCGCCGGCCGGGCCGGGGGTGGCGTCGCCCATCAGTGCCGCCAGACCGAGATCGTCGTCATCCATATCCGTTCCTCTCCCTCGGGCTCCTACCGTCCCGCCCCGGCCGGGACCGGAGTCAGCTCCTTGGCCAGCGACCCGACGAACGCCTTGGCGTCCCCGAAGAGCATGAGGGTCTTGTCGAGGTGGTAGAGCTCGTTCTCGACGCCGGCGAACCCGGTGGCCATGCCCCGCTTGATGACCATCACGATGGCGGCCTTGTCCACGTCGAGGATCGGCATCCCGTAGATGGGGCTCGACTCGTCGTGGCGGGCGGCGGGGTTGGTGACGTCGTTGGCCCCGATGACGAGGGCCACGTCGGTCTGGGCGAACTCGGAGTTGACCTCGTCGAGGTCGAGCATCCGGTCGTAGGGGATGTCGGCCTCGGCCAGCAGGACGTTCATGTGCCCCGGCATCCGCCCGGCGACGGGGTGAATGGCGAAGCGCACCTCCACCCCCCGCTTCGTCAGCCCGTCGTAGAGCTCCCGGACCTTGTGCTGGGCCTGGGCCACCGCCATCCCGTAGCCGGGGATGATGATGACCGACGAGCTGTTCTCCAGGATGGAGGCGGCCTCCTCGGGCCCGGTGCTGCGGACGGTCCGCTCCTCGGCCGCCCCGGCGGTGAGCTTCACCTGCCCGAAGCCCCCGAAGAGGACGTTGGTGAACGACCGGTTCATCGCCTTGCACATGATCACCGACAGGATGAAGCCCGACGAGCCGTCGAGGGCGCCGGCGATGATCAGCAGCTTGTTGTCGAGCACGAACCCCATGGCCGCGGCCGACAGCCCGGCGTAGGAGTTGAGCAGCGAGATGACGGTGGGCATGTCGGCCCCGCCGATGGGGACGATGAGCAGAACGCCGAACACCAGCCCCAGGATCACGAAGACCGGGAACAGTCCGGTGTGGGAGGGGCTGGCCGTGAGGTAGGCGGCGATGGCCACCGCCCCGCCGAACAGGACCATGTTGACGGCGTTGTGGCCCCGGTAGACGATCGGCCGGCTGGGCAGGATCCCCTGCAGCTTGCCGAAGGCCATGAGGCTGCCCGTCACCGTCAGGGCACCGAGCAGCACCTCGAAGGTCAGCGCCACCATGGTCGACGCCGAGAGGCCCGCCTTCCCGTGGTAGTACTCCGCCGTCCCCACCAGGGCGGCGGCCAGGGCGCCGAAGGCGTGGGAGAGGGCCGTCCGCTGCGGCACGGCCGTCATCGGCATGATCATGGCCAGGGGGATGCCGATGGCGGAGCCGACCACGATGCCGAGGAGGATCCACTCGTAGTTGACGACCTCGGCCTTGAGCAGCGTGCCGACGACCGCCATGAGCATGCCGATCTCGCCCGCCTTCACGCCCCGCCGGGCGGTGGTGGGGTGGCTCAGCCATTTCAGGGCCAGGATGAAGAGGACCGACGCCCCCAGGTAGGCGACCTTGACGGCGTTCTCAGTCACGGGCCGGCGTCCTCGTCTTGAACATCTTGAGCATCCGGTCGGTGATGAGGAACCCGCCGACGACGTTGGCGGTGGAGGCGGCGACCGCCACCGTCCCCAGCACAGTCGAGAGCAGGCCCCGGTTGGCCCCGGCGATGACGATCGATCCGACCAGCGAGATGGCGGCGATGGCGTTCGTCAGCGACATGAGCGGCGTGTGCAGCAGGGGCGAGACGCGCCGGATCACCTCGAAGCCGACGAAGGTGGCCAGCACGAAGACGTAGAGGGCACTCTCCAGATCCGTCTTCATCGGATGTCCGCCTCCTGCTCCTGGTCGAGGCCGAGG
>JAUZEY010000372.1 GCA_030838785.1 Actinomycetota bacterium
GTCACCTTCTCCAGGCGTTTGGGGAGCTGGCGGAGGTAGTCGAGGCCGAGGCCGGACAGGCTCAGGGCGAAGAGGTAGTCGGCCAGCCCGGACTGGGTCTGGGTGGACAGGGCGGTGGTGCCGATCAGGTAGCGGCGGGCCGAGTCGAGCTCGTCCGGGGTCACCGGCAGGGTTGCCATCCGGCCCATCTCGTAGCGGATCTCGAGGAGGGCCGGGGCGGTCACCTCCGTCCCCACGTCGGCCGTGATGGCGAGCGACGAGCCCAGGGGCAGATGGTCGATCCCGGACCGGGGGCTGTAGGTGTAGCCCTTGCGCTCCCGGATGTTCTCCACGAGCCGGGACGAGAAGTAGCCGCCGAAGATCATGTTGGCCATCAGCAGGGCGGGGAGGCCGGCGTCGCGGCGGGTGAGGGCGGGGCCGCCGATGCGCACGTTGCTCTGGGCGGCGCCGGGCCGGTCGACGAGCACGATCGGGCCGGGCACGATGGCCGGCAGGGAGGGCAGCCCCCGACCGGCCGTGGCACCGGTCCAGGAACCGAGGGCGCCCTCGGCGGCGTCGAGGGCCTTGGCCGGGCGCAGGTCGCCCACCAGGATGAGCAGGCCATCGCGGGCGGTCACCCGGGACTTGAAGTAGCGGCGGAGCTCGGCGGCGGTGACGGCGGCCACCTCGCCCGGGTCGGGCAGGCCGGCGCCATAGGGGTGGTCGCCGAAGAGCCGCCGCTTGAGCGCCACCCGGGCCAGCACGGCCGGCTCGGCCCGCTGCAGGAGCACCTCCTGGGCCTTGCGGGCCCGCTCGATCTCGACCTCCCCCTTGGGGAAGGCGGGCTCGGCCAGCACCTCGCCCATCAGGGCCAGCAGGTCGGGGAGCGACGGGGACAGCGCTGAGCCCCGCAGCCGCACGTCCTCGCTGTCGATGGAGGCGTGCAGCGTGCCACCCATGCGTTGCAGCGCCTCCGCCACCTCCACGCTGTCTCGCTGGCGCGTCCCCGACAGCAGCGTTTCGGCCAGCACCAGCTGCTTGGCCCTGTCGGCCCCCGTCGCCCCGGGGCGGGGAGCGGGCAGCACCAGGCGGGCCTGGACCATCGGGATGCCTTTGGTGCGGACGGCCAGAACCCGCAGCCCGCTGGCGAGCGTGCGCTCGTCGACCGCGGGCAGCTTGGCGGGCCGGAAGGGGCCGACCTTGGGCACGGCGGCCGGGACGGGGGCGACGACGAGGGTCACTCCTCACCTCCCGGCACGATCTCGAGCACGGCCCGGCTGCTCGGCTTCATCCATTGGGCCGCCACCCCGGTGATGTCGTCGGGCGTCACCGCCGCCAACACGGTCGGGAGCTCGCTCAGCAGCTCGGCCCGGCTCCGCTGCTGCTCCAGCACGGCGGCGGCCAGCGCCCGCTGCATGATGTCGTCGAGGCGGCGGATGATCTGGGCCGTCATGGTGGTCACCACGCGGTCGACCTCCTCCTCGGTGACGCCGCCCGCCACCACCGCCGCCACCTCCTCGTCGATGGCGTCCAGGATGGGGTCGACGCCGGCCGCCGAGTGGTAGGCGAGGAGCTGCAGCATGGTCGGGTCCCGCACGTCGAACGGGTCCCCGAACGTGCCCAGCAGCCCGCCGACATGGCTGGCCAGCTGGTCGCGCTTCACCAGCCGCTGGTACAGGCGGGCGGCGGTCCCGTCGGCCAGCAGGTCGGTGAGGACGGCCGACGCCATGTACTCCTCCCACTGGTTGATGGGATCGGGCACCCGGTAGCCGACGGCCACCGCCGCCAGTGGGGCCAGCGGGTCGCGGTGGACCGCCCGGCGCTCCTTGGTGGGCACCGGTTCGGCGAACGACCCGAGCGGCGGGACGGCCCGGGCCGGGATCGGGCCGAAGTGGCGCTCGACCATCTCCCTCGTCCGGTTGGCGTCGAGGTCGCCGGCCACCACGAGGGTGGCGTTGCCGGGGGCGTAGTACTGGTCGAAGAAGGCGGTCGCCTGGTCGACGGTGGCCGCCTCGAGGTCGACGAAGCTGCCGTATCCGTTGTGGGCGTTGGCGAACGTCTTGAACATCACCGGCGGGAGGGTGATCCAGGGGAACCCGCCGAAGGGCTGGTTGACGACGTTGACCCGGATCTCTTCCTTGACGACCGCGATCTGGTTCCGGACGTTCTCGTCGCTCAGGCGCAGGCCCCGCATCCGGTCGGCCTCGAGGTAGAGACCGAGCTCGAGGGCGTTGGACGGGAGCTGCTCGAAGTAGTTGGTGTAGTCGGAGCGGGTGCTCCCGTTCATGACGCCGCCGTTGCCGGTCACCAGCTTGTCGTGCTGGCCCTTCTCCAGGGTCACCGATCCTTCGAACATGAGGTGCTCGAAGAGGTGGGCGAAGCCGGTCATCCCCTCCGGCTCGGACCGGAAGCCGACGTCGTAGACGAGGGCGATCGCCACGGTCGGCGCCGACGAGTCGGGCATGAGCACGACCCGCAGACCGTTTCCGAGCCGGAAGCGCTCGACGGGGAAGGCGGGCGCGGGGAGGCGCTTGTGGCGCGTGTTGATGGGCACGGCGACAAACCTACCGCCGACGATGTCCCCCTTCAGTTGCAGCGGGGCTGGAACGCCGGATCGGCGGGCCCGGGCCGGGCGAGTGCGTTCTCGACCCACTGGAGCGCCACGGGGTCGGTCGGGATGTTCAGGTGACCGGTGATGTCGCCCGGGCAGCGGGTCTGGAGCGTGATGTTGGTGACGCGCTCCGCCGGTCCTCGCAGGAAGGCGGAGTCATACGGGGTGACGACCACGTCGTAGGCGGTCTGGATGACCGTGTAGTCGACGGACCCCGGCGTCTCGTCGCCGGCGTTGAGCCGGTCGAGGAAGGGCGACCCGGCGGCCTCCTGCTCGGCGCAGGCGGTGCAGCCCAGCGCCGCCCCCACGAGCACCATCGGGCTCTGAGTTCCGTGGTTGGACGGCGAGAGCCCGATCAGGGCGCGCACCTTCGCCGCGCCGCCGAGGAACCGGATGTAGTAGCGCGGCATCATCCCGCCCTCGGAGTGGCCCACGATCGAGACGCGCTGCGCCTGCGTGGTGGCGAGCAGGCGGTCCACGAAGTCGGCCAGTTCCTGCGCCGACTGCGCGATCTCGCCCGTCCCCCGGTTTCCGTAGTCGAAGGTGAAGACGCAGTATCCGTTGCTGGCCAGCGCCGGGCCCAGCAGCGCCCAGGACGTCGTGGCGAACGTGCCGTGCACCAGCACCACCGGGTCCGGATGCTGCGCCGGCGGCCGGCAGTCCGGCGAGTCCATCACCGTCGGCGCCGGCGGGGCGGGCGGGGCGGGCGGGGCGGGCGGGGCGGGCGCCGTGGGCGCCGTGGGCGCCGGCGGGGACGGCGCCAACGAGCCCGCCACCGGCGGCGGCGGCTTGACGGCGGCGGGGCGGTGCGCCCCGCGCCAGTTCCCGAGCGCGAAGCCCAGGGCGGCGATGACCACGAGCAGCACGGGGAGGAGCCGGCGCGGAGGCATGGACCCCACCCTCCTCGGCCCGGGCCCGGGGGGGGACTGTCACACGTGACAGTCCCGCCTGTCCGGCGGGAAAAACTGCGCGAGCGCGTGATGCGCGGCGGCCGGCTCATCTCCGAGGCTTGGGGCCCACTGATCCGTCGAACGACCGCGTCAAAACGGCCTCGTCCTCTGATGCAGGGGGCTCCAGCCCGGGAGGATCGTGTCAGGAGTTCAACAGGTCAGCCACCACGGCGACGTTCGACGGCGCGGGAAACCATGACCAAAGGAGTGGCGAGCCACCGCCTGCCGTACCGCTCCGCGCTGTTCGCGGTCGTGGTGCTTCTCAGCGTGTCCGGCTACCTCGTCACGAGCCGGACGATCGACGGCGACCTCAGGTCGGCCGCCGAGCGCAGTGCGCAGGTGACGAGCGTGCGGACGCAGGGTGTCCTCGGTCGGGCCCGGGCGGCGGTCGCCGCCCTCGGAAGCGCCCTGGCCGGCGAGCACAGCCCGGAACAGCCGCGCTTCGCCCAGCTGGCCAACAGCACGGCGGGGAGCGCCGGCCTCGTCGACACCATGTGGGTGCAGAACGTCGCCGGATCCGAACGCACCGCCTACGAGCGCGGGGTGGGGAGGCCCATCACCCGGCAAACGCCCTCCGGGAACACCGAGCGCTCGCCGTCGCGCCCGTCCTACCTGGTCGCCGCCTTCACCAGCCGGATCCAGCCGGAGCTCCTCCCGGGCACGGACGTGTCCGACTGGCCCGGCCTCGCCGCCGCCGTCGGCTCCGGCGCAGCACTGTCGGCCGTCGCGGCCAGCGACGTCGGCTCGCTGAACAGCCGTCCGGGTGTCTATCTCGTCGAGGCGGCCCAGTTCGGTGACGGGCCGGAGGGACGGGGTGTCCTGGTGTCGTTCCTCCCTCGCGGTCTGCTGACCGTCGAGCTGGGGCTCGACCCGCAGCGGGTGGCTGTCAGCCTCAACGGCGAGCGCCTCGAGGGCCAATTCCACTCGGCGCCGGCGGCCAGCGTGAGCTTCGAGGCGCTGGCCCGGACCTGGCGGATCGCCGTCGGGACCGACCCCGCCTCGGGACTCCAGTCGTTGCTCCCCTGGTTCGCCCTCGCCTGGCCCTTCGCCGCGGCGCTCGTCGTATCCCTCGTGGCCACCGGGCATGCGCGCCGCCGGAAGGCGGAGCGCTACGCCAAGCTGATCTTCGACCACTCGCTCGACCTGCTCTGCCTCGCCGGACTCGACGGCAAGTTCATACGGGTCAATCCGGCCGTCGTGCGGACGCTCGGCTATTCGGAGGAGGAGCTGGTGTCGCGGCCGTTCCTCGACTTCGTCCACCCTGACGACCTGCAGGCCACAACCGAGGTGGTCGAGAGACTCGCCGCCGGGGAGGAGACCGTTCAGTTGGAGAATCGCACCATGTGCCGCGACGGCTCCTTCCGCTGGCTGCAGTGGAACACCCAGCCCCTTCCGGACGAATGCCTCCTCTTCTGCGCCGCCCGGGACGTGACCGAGCGGCGGCGGGCCGAGTGCGAGCTGCGCAAGGCCCAGTCGATGGTCGAAGCCAGCCGCGACGAGCTGCGCCTGCTGGCGGACGAGCAGGCGGCGTTGCGGCGGGTGGCGACACTCGTCGCCAGCGGAGCGGAGCCGGACGAAGTCTTCGCCGCCGTCGCCGAGGAGGCCCGGGGCGCCCTGGGCGCCGACGGCGCGCTCATGGTTCGCCTCGATCCCGGCTACGACGCGACGGTCGTCGCCCGCATCGGGGGGCCACTCGACCAGCTCCCGGTGGGAAGCCGGTGGAAGATCGACCACCTCTTCGCCGTGGCCGCCGTCCTGCGCACCGGCCGGGCCGCCCGCCACGACAACTACACCGGCGCGGCCGGCCCCGTGGCGGAGAGCCTGCAGCGGATGGGAGTGGTTTCGGTGGTGGCGACCCCGATTGTCGTCGACGGCCGGCTCTGGGGCGCCCTCGCCATCGGGTCATTGACCGAGCCGCTGCCCGCCGACACCGAACCGCGGCTGGTCGACTTCACCGCCCTCATCGGCACGGCCATCGTCAATACGGAGAGCCGGGCGCAGCTCATGGCCTCGCGGGCCCGGGTCGTAGCCGCGGCCGACGAGACCCGCCGCCGCATCGAACGCGACCTGCACGATGGAACCCAACAGCGGCTCGTCGCCCTCGCCCTGGCGTTGCGGACGACGGAGGCCGGGGTCCCGTCCGAGATGGCCGAGCTGAAGGCGGCGTTGGGCCAGACCGCCGAGGGCCTGGCCCGGGCCACCGAGGAACTCCAGGCGATCTCCCGGGGGATCCACCCGGCCATCCTGTCCCGGGGTGGTATCGGGCCCGCCCTCAAGACGCTGGCCCGCCGCGCCGGCATGCCAGTCGAGCT
Organism: Actinomycetota bacterium; assembly: GCA_030838785.1. Taxonomy (GTDB): domain Bacteria; phylum Actinomycetota; class Acidimicrobiia; order IMCC26256; family BP-133; genus BP-133. Next base: position 5,853 of record JAUZEY010000372.1, read on the forward strand.
GGATATCGGTGACCCGGTGCGACTCCCGGAACGGGCCGAGGTGGCCGCCTACTACGTCGTGTCGGAGGGGCTCAGCAATGCCGCGAAGCACGCCCGGGCCTCGGTGGTCCACGTCGAGATGAACGTCGAGAGTGCCGTCGTCGAGGTGTCGATCCGCGACGACGGCGTCGGCGGCGCCGATCCCGACCGGGGGTCCGGACTCGTCGGTCTGAGAGACCGGGTCGAGGCGCTCGGGGGGACGATCCAGACCACCAGCCCTCCCGGGCAGGGAACCTGCCTCCAGGCCCGGATACCGCTCGACCGCGACCCTGGATCTTGACGCTCAGGCCGCGGCCAGCAGGTCTCCGCGGTGGGCGATGAGCACGTCCCGCAGCGCCACCGGCGGGCGTCCGGTCAGGCGCTCGAAGGCCGGGTCGACCATGTCGAAGTAGCCTCGCCGGACGGCACGGCCGAAGGCCGTGATGGCCAGGGAGTTCGGCATCGGCGTGCCGATCCGGACGAGGGACCAGGTGAGCATCGAATCGCTGAGTTGGACGACCTTCACCGACTGCCCGCTCACGTCGCCGTAGAGGTCGGCCAGGTCGCGGGCCGACAGAGCCTCCGGGCCGGTGATCTCGTAGGTCTGGCCGGCGTGGCCATCGGTGGTGAGGGTGATGGCGGCCGCCTCGGCGCAGTCGCGGCGCGAGACCGGGACGATGCGCCCGCCGCCGGCGTTCGTGATCAGCTGACGGTTCGTGGCCGCGACCCCGGCGGGCGCCAGCTGCAGCTCGGCGAAGCTTCCGAACCGCAGCACCGTCCACGCCAGCCCGCTGCGCTGCAGCATCGCCTCCGTCTCGCCCGGCTCCCGGGCGACCGGGCCGGCCGGATTCCAGGCCACGGGGTTGACGTGGGACGTGAACACCACGTGGCCGACCCCGGCCGACGCCGCGGCGTCGATGGCGGCGCGATGCTGGCGGACCCGGCGACCCATGGCATCGGTACTGACCAGGAGCATCCGGCGGCCGCCGGCGAAGGCGTCGGGGAGCGTTGCCGGCGCGTCGAAGTCGCCGTAGCGGACCTCGATGCCGCGAGCGCTCAGCTGGCGCAGGGCCTTCGGACGCCGGGTGACGAGGACGAGCTCCTCCGGCGGGAGGCGCTCCAGCAGTTGTTCCGTGACGAGGCGGCCGAGGTGGCCCGCCGCTCCGGTGACGATGAGGCTCATGGGAATCTCCGATCGGTCGAGGGTGATGTCAGCATGCGCTCACGCTACGGAACCCCGAGGCGCAACATGACCGACCGGAGAGACGGCGTCTTCCGTACGAGAGGCCAGCCGGAGGAAGGGCGTCGGCGTCGTTGGATGGGACTGAGACCCGAGGAGGCCCCGC
>JAUZEY010000377.1 GCA_030838785.1 Actinomycetota bacterium
CGTCTGGGAGGCGCCGGGCTTGTCGACGAGGAGGATCCCGGGCTTCGTCCCCGCCGCCGGGGGCCCGGCGGAGGTCGTCGACGGTGGCCGCCCCCAGCCCGTCCTCGGTGCCCGCGGCCGGGTGGGCATAGGGATGCCCGGCGCCATACACCGCCCGTGCCCCCACCGTCTCGGCGATGGTGTCGGCGCTGTCGCGGCTCTGGCGCAGGGCCACGATGCCGGCGTCACGGGCCCGGTCCACCTCGTCGGCGGGGAACGTCGGGTTGCGGGCGACGTCGGCCAGGATCCCCAGGGTGTCGGCGGCGTGGCCGGCCAGCCCGGTGGCGGCCAGCCACGTGCCGTCCTTTCCGGTGTCGTGCTCGAGGGTGGCGCCGGCCGCTTCCAGCTCCCGGGAGAGGCCGAGGGCGTCGCGCTGCGTCGTCCCGCCGTCGAGGGCGCTGGTGGCGAGGGCGGCGAGGCCGGGCCGGTCCGGCGGGTCGGCGGCGCTGCCCTGCTGTGACACGAGCGACGCCGACACCATCGGCAGCCGGTGCGACTCGACCAGCCACACCGGCAGACCGTTGCCGAGCGTAAAGCGCTGCACCGGCGGGACGGGCGTCGCCGGCGCCGGCCCCGCCGCCGGGACGGTGTCGCGCCACGGTTCGGCCGACGGGGGCTTGGAGCGGTCGTCAGGGGCCGGCGACTCGGGCGGGGCGGGCGGGTCGTCGACGGCTGGCTTGGCCCCGGGGACGACCTCGACCACGACCCGTCGGTCCCGGTCGAGCTGGTCGGCGGCGAAGCGCCGCACGCGCTCCGGCGTGACCGCCGCGGTCCGGCGCAGGTCGTCGGCGAGGCGGTCCGGGTCACCGAGGTAGTGGTTGTAGTAGTTGAGCTGGTCGGCCAGGCCGCCGAAATTGCCGAGGTCGTCGAGGCTCGCCACGGAGCGGGCGATGATCGCCGTCTCGGCCGCGGCGACCTCCGCCGGGATGGGCGGCCGGCGGGTGAGGGCGTCGAGCTCGGAGTCGATGGCCGTTTCGAGCTCGGCCACGGTGTGCCCCGGCTTGGCGGTGGCCGTCACCGTGAACACCGAACCGTCGGTCAGCGACTCGAGGTCCACGTCGACCGACTGGGCGATCCGCAGGTCGTGGACCAGGCGCCGGGTGAGGCGGCTGGCCCGGGTGCCGACGAGCAGCTGCTTGGTCACGGCGGCGTCGTAGTCGCCGGGCTGGAAGACCGGCGGTGTGAGCCACGCCATCGCCACCCGGGGCAGCTCGACGGTGTCGGTCAGCGACACCCGCTGCTCCCTGGTCAGGGGTGGAGCGGGCACGACCCGGCGGGGGACGTCGGGGCCGCGGGGGATCGTCCCGAAGTACTTCTCCACGAGCTGCTTCGTGCGGGCGACGTCGATGTCGCCGACGATGACCAGGCTGGCGTTGTTGGGCACGTAGTAGTGGCGGAAGAAGTCGCGGACGGTGTCGAGGCCGGCGGACTGGATGTCGGCGTGGGAGCCGATGATGTCGGCGTAGTAGGGGTGCCCGGCCGGGAACAGCCGGTGGTAGAGCTCCTCGTCGGCCAGCCCGTAGGGGGCGTCGTCGTAGCGCTCGCGCCGCTCGTTGCGGACGACCGCCTGCTGGTTGGACAGGCTCGCCTGGTCGAGCCGGTCGAGGAGGAAGCCCATCCGGTCGCTCTGGAGCCACAGCGCGAGCTCGAGCTGGTTGGCCGGCACGTCGGGCACGATGTAGTTCGTGTAGTCGAAGTTGGTGCTGGCGTTCTCCGACGCCCCGATCCCTTCGAGCAGCCGGTCCGCCGTGCCCTCCGGGACGTGGCCCGACCCCTCGAACATCATGTGCTCGAACAGGTGGGCGAAGCCGGTCCGCCCGGCCTCCTCGTTGGCCGCGCCGACGTGGTACCAGAGGTTGACGGCCGCCACCGGCAGCCGGGTCTCCCGGCGCAGGATCACCTCGAGACCGTTGGCCAGCCGGTACTTCTCCGTCCGCAGGTCGATCCGGGGCACGGTGACGGCCCCCGCCCGCTCCGCCCCGCCGGCCAGCACCGCCACGCCCCCCGCCAGCACCGCCACCAGCGCCAGTCCCAACCCCAGAGCCCTGTTCTGTCCCGTCACGGGGCACATTCTCACCCGACCGAACGGCTGAGGTCGGTCGGAGCCGATTCAGCCGGCCTGGTAAGGGTTCGGAGGCGGGGCGGGCTGCTGGTAGGCGGGGGCCGTCCTGCCCGGAGGCGGGTAGACGGAACTCTTCACCACCAGGGTGCCGGCGATCTTGTCGTGGAACGTCTGGTGCTGCGGATCCCAGATGGCCCATAGGAGGCCGAGTCCGAAGGTGAAGCTGTCGGCGAAGCGGGCGAAGAGACGACCGATGGCCAGCCCGTACCCCAGTGGTGCACCGTTGCTCTGGCGCACCACCCGGCTGCCGGCGACCTTCTTGCCCAGTGTCTGGCCTTCCGGCCGGCCCTCGAAGAACACCGGATAGAAGAAGGCACCAGCGACGCAGAGGAGCATGAAAAGGCCGCCCATCGCGTTGGGGCTGGAGGTGGAATAGCCGTACTGGTCGGTGGAGGTCGAGGAAGTGGCGGCGAGGACGATGAGCCCCACGACCCAGATCGCCCCAGAGATGAGTGCGTCGACCAGCGCGCCCCCGATCCGCTGCCCCAGGGAGGCGAGTCCATAAGCGACCGGGCCGCTGCCGACGCCGTACGGCGCCGGAGGCGGGTAGGCCCCCGGCGGCTGGCCGTAGCCGCCGGGCGGTTGGCCGTAGCCGGCGGGCGGTTGGCCGTAGCCGCCGGGCGGCGGGCCGTACGACCCCGGCGGAGGCGGAGGCGCGCCGTAGGCCGGCGGAGGAGGCGGCGGGGGCGGGGGCGGCATCGTCGGCGGTCGAGACGGGGGAGCGCCGGACGGGGGAGTGGGCGGCGCGCCGAACGCCGGCCCGCCGTTCTCCTCCGGCGCGGCCCGACCGCAGCGGGGGCAGAACCGGCTCCCGGCGGGGACATCGCCGCCGCACTGGACACAGAACATGGCGCTCCTTCCGTGGGGCGTGGGCGCTCGGGTTGTCCGGTCGGTCAGCCAGCGTATGCGGTCGGCTTCCCCGCAGTCGCCGGTGCCTGTCCCCAGGCCCGGCGGCCGGCCCGGGCCCGGACGCTCAGGGTGGTGTGCCTGCCCCCCTCGGCGGGTACACCCCGGGCATGAACACGCTCGATGAGAACCTCGTACGGGACACCATTTGCGGGCTCGAGCTCCAGCTCATCGACGCCGTCGAACGGCAGGAGCGGGCCGAGGTCCAGCACGACGGCGGCGAAGCCGACCGGATCCAATTCGAGATCGACGGGCTGCAGACGCGCCTGGCGGCCGTCGCCGAGGTCGTCGCCACGCTCGACTGACGCTAGCAAACTGCTATACGAACAGCTAGCATTATGCAATGCCCGATCTGAATGTGCGCAACGTGCCCGACGACGTGGTCGAGCGCCTGAAGGCCCAGGCGGCGGCGGAGAGCGTTTCGCTCAGTGAGTGGGTCCGGGGGGCGCTGAGCGACCGGGCCGAGTTGCCGACGAGCCGTGAGCTGGCCGCTCGCCGGGCGGTGTGGGCGGACCAGGCAGAGTCCCCCGAGGCGTTCGCCGGGTACTACCGCCGCCGGCTCCGACGCCGTAGTGCGTGATCGCAGTCGCCGACCTGGGCGCGGTGCTCCGGTGGGTGGGGCTGCTGGGCGGACCGCCGGCCCCGCTCCGGCGGGTGGTCACCGCCGACGCGCTGCTGGGTGAGATCGTCGAGTATCTGAAGACCCGGTTCGAGGGCCGCCCGGAACTGGTCGCTTCGACGCTGACCGAGATCCAGTTCTCGGTGCACCAGTGGTATCCCACCTGGCCCGTGGCCGGCCGGTTCGCCGCGCTGGCCACGACCACTGGCGTCGAACTCGATGCCACGTTGCTCATTCCCGTCGTGCTGGCGGCGGAGACCGGCCTGCCGCTGGCCACCACCTCGGAGGAGATCGCGGACCTCGCCCGCCCTCACGTCTCGGCGGTCGTGCTCGTCTGAGGTGTACTCGTCTGAAGGTGACTCAGGCGCGGGCGGCGGCCAGGAGGCTCAGGGCGTCGCACAGGGCGTCGAGCCGCTGCTCGGCGTCGAGGACCTCGGCGTAGAGGCGGGCGGCGTCGTCGTCGTTGAGGGCGTCGACGGAGTCGATGATCGACACCTCGACCTCGTCGATGAAGTGCTCGAAGGGGGACATGAATGACTCGTACCCGCAGGGAAGGCGCGGAAAACCACGCTGAGTGAGATTCGGGCGCTGTGAGCGCAATGCCCGGTGTGTCGGTGCGCTGCGGCGCTGAGGGAGCGACGCCGGCGAAACGGGACCGCCGACCCGCTCCGCCGCCTTCGGAAGGGGTTTACGTTGGCGGCGGAACGGGCGACCAGCTCCTCGATCTTGCCGAGGTAGGAGCTGTTCCGGCGGTGGAGACGCCCCCTCTCGAGAAGAGGCGACCTCTTTCGGGACGGGCCCGGGGCGGGCACGTCGTGTCGGTGCTGGAGTGGAGCTGTGGGGTGGAGCTGTGGGGGTGGGGCGCCGGCGGGGGAAGTCGCCGGGTCGTATTGCGGTGTATGCGGCTTCTACACCAACCGTGCCGATTCCTTCCCCGTCCCGGGTGGTTAAGACTGGTTTTACCGTGAACGGTGGTTTCCGCGGCGGGGCAGGGATCTCCTGCTTTCCTCCGGTTCAAGCGGAAAGGCCGCGGTGCCGAAGACGTGGTGACATCCGCCTCGTCGCCTGGAGCCCGCCGTGCTCGTCACCAACCACGTCCTCGCCGGCGCCGCCATCGGCGCCCTTGTGAAGCGGCCCGTCCCCGCCCTGGCGCTGGGTGTCGTGTCGCACGTGGCCATGGACGTCATCCCGCACTGGGGCCTCTCCCACGAGGACCGGCAGAACGGCGACCCCATGCGCAACCCCAAGTTCCTGCGGGTCGCCTACCGGGACGGATTCGCCGGCCTGGCCGCCATGGGCGCCGCCTTCGGCCTGGCCCGGGGCCGGCGCATGCCAGTGCTGGCCGGGATGGTCGGCGCCGCCCTCCTCGATCTCGACAAGCCCGGCAAGCACTTCGTCGGCCAGAGCCCGTTCCCGGCCCGGGTCGACCGATTCCACGCCGAGATCCAGATCGGCCGGGAGCACGCCCACAAGATGGGCCAGGAACTGGCCGTGGCCGCCGGTCTGGCGGCGCTCGTGGCCGGCCTGTGCTGGGCCCGTCCGGCCTGAGAGCGTCACCCGAGCGCGGCGACCGAGACGATCGGGCCGGCCGGAGGGCTGCTGCCCAGTGATCCGGTGAAGGCACGGTCGGAGAAGGCGAAGACGCCGCCGTCCTCACCGACCATCAGGTAGCCGTCGCCGTAGCGGACCATGCCCCGGACGGGCTTGTTCAGGCGCTGGCCGCCCATCGAGCCCCGGAACGGAGCGTCGAAGGCGAACACCCCTCCGTCCGCCGCGATCAGCCAGTACCCCGGGCCGGACTGGCTGATGGTGAGGCCAACGATTGACTTGTTGAGCGGCCTGCCCCCCATCGACCCGGCGAAGCGGGCATCGCCGAAGGCGAAGATGCCGCCGTCGGAGGCGACCATGTAGTAGCCCCGGCCCGATGGTGTGGCGACCGAGTCGAGGACCGGGCCGTTGAGGGCGGTGCCGGTCGTGTCGCCCAGGAAGGCGGCGTCGCCGAAGGCCAGGGCCCGGCCCCGGTTGGTGAAGACCCAGTAGCCCGCGCCCGACGGGGTGGCCGACAGGCTGGCCGGTTCCTCGCCGGCGGCGAGGCGGGTGGGGACGGCGTCGCCGAAGTGGCCGGCGTCGCCGAAGGGGTGGACGCGGCCCCGGTTGTCGAGGACCCAGTACCCGCGGCCCGACGGGGTCGGCTCGACGTCGACCGCCCGGCCGGCGGCCGCGGGGGAGCCGGCCGTCGGCGCCGGCGTGGCCAGAGCCGCTGAGGCGTCGCCGTAGGGAGCGGCGTCGCCGAAGGGGTAGACGGCGCCGTTGGCGCCGAGGAGCCAGTAGCCCGACCGGCCCGACCCGGGGTGGGCCGGCCCGGAGCCGTCCCCGGCCCCGGCGCCGCCGACCGGTTCCCCGCCGGGGCCCGGAGCGGGCGGGGCGGTGGTCGTCGTCGTGGGCGGGTCGAACGCGTCGAGCGTGATCGTGACGGCAGCCGACGCCGGTCCGGCGCCGTTGGCGTTCCTGGCCACCACGGTCACCGTGTAGTCCTTGCCGTTGACGAGACCCCGGATGGCGCCCGAAGTCGCCGCCGGACCGAAGTTGGCCTTGAAGTTCGACCCACCGCGGGAGGCGGTCACGGTGTACCCGGTGATCGGCGACCCGCCGTCGAAGGCGGGGGCGTCCCAGGTGACCTTGACCTTGCCGTCGCCGGCCGCGGCCGTGACGTTCTGCGGCGCACCGGGCTTGCCCGACTGGTCGCCGAGGCGGACCGTGACCCGGTCCCCGGGGCCGATCGTCAGGGGGGCGCCGGCGCCGCCGGGGTCGACGGAGAAGGTGATCCTCGACGGGCCGAACAGCATCGGCGAGAAGTGGCCCTGGACGTCGGTGATGTCGTCGCGGGCGACCGCGTTCGCCTCCACCCCCGGCGCCAGCTCCGCCGGGTTCAGGGCCACCGCCTCGTAGTGCAGGGTCGCGCCGGCGACGGGTTGCCCGTCGGCGCCGAGGACGACGATGTCGGCCGGGGCGGCGTCGGGGATCGTGAGGTCGAGCATGGTGTCGCCGGCGAGGTGGTAGGGCGCCTCGAACGTCCAGGTCCCGGGGAGGGTGGCCGAGGGCGGGCGGACCGCCCCGTCGTCGTGCTCGAACACGTTGGCGTTGCCGACACTCAGCGTGTGGTCGCCGGCGTCGGCCTGGAGGCGGTAGGAACCGTTGGTGCCGTAGGGCCAGGGGGCGAACTGGCCGGCGGCCGTCCCGCCGACGAAGGCGACCCAGGTGTTGGCGGCGGCGGCCCCGGGGAGCGGGCCGCGGGGGTCGAGGAGGTCGCCCTGGAGAACCGGGTTGTCGAGCACCACGATCGCCGACGTGTCGGACGGGGCGGGCGACACCCGGCCGAGGGTCATGTAGCCGTCGCTGACGGCCATGGCCGCCGGCGGGGCCCCGGCGAAGATCTGGAGCGTCCCGTCGCCGTGGCTGTCGGTCCACACCGCGTTCTGGTTCCGTAGCCGGCCCGCCGCCGCCAGGCCCGGGGCCACCTCCGGCTGGGCGTCGCTCTCGCCTTCGACCAGCACGCCCGGGACGGGGTTGCCGGCGCGGTCGACGACGTGGACCGGGAAGTCGACGATCGGGACCGTCAGGTCGAGCGTGGCGTCGCCGGTGACGTCGAGGGGGACATCGAGAAAGAGCCCGGGGGCTGCGTCGTCGCCGCTCTTGAACCCGTCCGAATAGCCCCGGGTCGGCGCCTCGAAGTGGAGGCTGTAGTGGCCGGGCGGAGCGGCGAGGGTGAAGGCGCCGTCGCCACCGGTCCCGGAGTCGGCGACGTGGGCGCCGGTGCCGTCGAGGAGGGCCAGGTCGCCCTCGAGGCCGGTCCCGGCGGAATTGCGGATGGTGCCGGTCACGGTGACGCCAGGGTCGGCGGCGCTGGCGGCCGAGCCGAAGCCGGGGACGATCGACGACAGGACGAGCGCCGCCGCCGCCAGGGCGGCCCGGCGCGCCGGGATGCGCTTCACACTGCACTCCTACGGGCCCGTCGCCGGATGGGGGAACCGGGCAAAATCGGCCCAACTGGCACCGGAAGATCGCCTCGGGGGTGGGGCGGTCCGGTGGAGTTATTCGACGACGGGGTCGTCGGTTCCCGGGTAGGGGGCGAAAGGTCGCAGAACCGTCATCGGCCCCCGAAGCGGTGCGCTCCGGTCAGATCAGACCTGACCTGACCTGATCAGATCAGGGCGAGGATGGCCGTCATCAGGCCCGGGACCCGGTCGGCGGGCGCCGTCGTGTTGATGAGGACCTCGTTGCTCCCTTTACGGGCCACCAGCGTGGTGTTCGTCACATTGGCCACCGCCAGGGTGGCCGAGTAGGCCTGGTCGCCGACACTGGGGACGTCGGCGACGACCTCGCCGTGGCCGGCGAAGCCGCTGCGGCCGGTGCTGAAGCTGGCCGGCGTGGCGCCGGTCGTGATCTGGACCGTGGCCGACTGCAGCTGGCTGGACGGGTTGTCGTAGGTGCAGATCGTCGCCGCCGGGCCCTTGTCGACGTTGGGGCCGGTGAGCGCGTAGCCGAGCTTCCCACCCACCAGCGCCGCGGTGGCCAGCGTGCACTGCGGGCCCGCCGGGCCGGCGGACATGGTGGCCGACGTCGACGGGCCGAGCGCCGAGGGGACGGTGACCCGGGACGACGGCGCCGTCGTGGTCTCGGCCGCTCCGTTACTGGACGCCTTCGATCCCGAGCTGCAGGCCCCGAGCACCAGCCCGGCGACGGCGACGGCGGCGACGACCAGCGGGTGGCGGGGGCGTGACATCGAGCCAGTCTGGCAGGCGGGGGCCGTCCCGCCCGACGCCGCGGTCAGGAACGGGAAAGGCGAGCGCGTAAACTGCCGGCGTGTCCACACGTCTCAAATTCGTTCCGGTCGTCGCGCTTCTTGTCGTAGGCGGCCTGGTCGTCGGGGCCTGCGGAGGCGGCGGTCACAGCTACAAGGCGGGCACGCCGGCGGCGACGGGCGCCGCCCCCACAGACTGCGCCGACGTCCCCCTCGACCTGGCCAAGCAGACGCTGGGGATCGAGGTCACCGGCCCCGGCGTCACCCCCCACCCGGGCGGGGGCGTGTCCTGCACCTTCCCCCACGCCAAAGGCGGCGGGAACGCCGTGGAGACCGTGCAGATCAACGGCAACGTCACCACGGACAGCTTCAACGTCCTCAAGAACGGCTTGAAGTCGGCCAACAACCCGGTCAAGAAGATCAGTGGCTGGGGCGACGAGGCCTACGCCGCCACGGTGTACTTCGTCGTCAACATGAACAACTTCGCCGTCCGCAAGGGGAAGGTCGCCGTCGTCATCCAGAGCACCTCCGACTACAAGAACGTCCAGAAGCTGATGAAG
>JAUZEY010000388.1 GCA_030838785.1 Actinomycetota bacterium
GGCCCGTTGCGGCGCAACGCCCCCAGACCCTGGTTGTAGGCGATGAGCGCCTGGCGGAGGTCGTTGTCCGTCCGGTCGAGGAGGTGGCGCAGGTACCGGGTGCCCATGCGGGCGTTGTCGGCCGGATTGAGCGGATCGAGTGGGTGGTCGAGGCGGAGGAGCTGGCGGGAGACGAAGTCGACGGTGGGCGCGGTGAGCTGGAGCACACCCACCGCCTGCGCCCTCGACACCGCCGAGTCCTGCCAGCCCGACTCCGCCCAGGCCTGCGCCAGCACGAGGTCGGGCGGCAGGCCGTTCTCGGCCGCCGCCCGGAGCAGGATCGGTTTCAGCGCCGCCCGTTCGGGGGGCACGATGGCGTCGGCCGGCATCAGGGGCGGAACCGGCGCCGGAGCGGCGACGGCCGGCGAGGCAGCGGGAGTCGCCGGCGGTTGACCCCCCGAGTCGAGGGCTGCCGGCGGGTCGGCCGGAGGGGGTGTCGGGGCTTCGGGCGCCAGGGCGTCGGGCGCCGGCGCCGCCGGGGTGGGCGCCGGCTCGGGGACGGGCGTCGGCGCGGCGATGGCCGCGGGGACCGGGGAACCGGTCGTGCTGATCGGGGCAGCCTCGCCGGAGGCGGCCGGCGGCTCCGCCCCGGAGGGGTCGCTCGGTCCGGTCGACGCCGCGGCCAGCCCGGCGTAGGTCGACAGGACGGACAGAAAGAGCAGCAATTTGGAGCGCGCGGCCCCCAGGCGTGAAGACATGAACGCTTCCCTCCTCGGGGCTGCCGCCGGTGTGGAAGCCCCGGGGTTGGGAAATTCGGCACGTCGCTCTCGCGGACAGATGCAAGCTGCGCCAGCGCAGTGGTGCTCTGCGGGTCAGTAGTTGGCGGCGGGCGGCGGATATCCTGCCGGGAGAAGCGGGAAGATCACAGGCATCTTCATTTGGAATGGCAGGAAGCGCATTTCAGAACGATGCCCTGCCCAGCGAGGAGCCGATGGATCGTCGTCCCTGGCATCCTGAGAGCGTGAACGACGCCTGGGAACTGCCTGAACTGGTGCGGGCCGCCACCGAGCTGCTGGAGGCGCTGGCTCGGAACCCGTACGTACTCGGGTCGCTGCCCGAGTACGAGCGCGTCCGCCTGCTCCGGGCTGTGGCCGAGGTGGCCTGCCCCGACCCGGAGGAACGCCGCCAGCAGCGCCGGGCCCGGCTCCGGCGGGAGCGATCCTCGAAGATCCAGCGGGACGAGGACGTGCTGGCCGGCACGGGGATCCGCCGGCTGCGGTCGGAGCCGGTGTTCACGACGCCCAACATCTTCCCCCCCGAGGGGTTCGTCCAGGAAGCGGTGCGTGAGCTGCGCGAACCGCAGCACTGCTACGTCTGCAAGAAGAAGTCGTCGGCGGTCCACCACTTCTACGACCAGCTGTGCCCGGCCTGCGCCGATTTCAACTACGCCAAACGCACCGAGACGGCCGACCTGTCCGGGCGCATCGCCGTCGTCACCGGCGGGCGGGTGAAGATCGGGTACCACGCCGGCATCAAGCTGCTGCGGGCCGGGGCCGAGCTCATCGTGACGACACGATTCCCTCGGGACTCGGCCCTGCGCTATGCCCGGGAACCTGACTTCGACGACTGGGGTGACCGCCTCAAGATCTTCGGCCTCGACCTCCGGCACACGCCGAGCGTTGAAGCGTTCTGCCGTCATCTGGACGAGACCCAGCCCCGGCTCGACTTCATCGTCAACAACGCCTGCCAGACGGTGCGCCGGCCGCCGGACTTCTATCGCCACATGATGGAGCTGGAGACGGCGTCGCTCGGTCAGATGCCGGAGCCCGTCCGGGAGCTGGTCGGTGAGTACGAGGGGCTCCGGGGCTATCACCTGCTGCCCGACGGGCCCGGCCCAGGCGGATCGGGATTGACACCGATCATCGCCGGACTCACCCATGCCGCAGAGCTGTCCCAGACGCCGCTCCTGCCCGATGAAACCGAGCCCCGGCACCACCTGTTCCCCGAGGGCCGGCTTGACCCGGACCTGCAGCAAGTCGACCTGCGGGGCAGGAATTCATGGCGCCTCACGCTCGCCGAGGTGCCGGCAGTCGAGCTGCTGGAGACCCAGCTGGTCAACGCCGTGGCTCCGTTCGTGCTCAACGCCCGGCTCAAGCCGCTGATGCTGCGCACGCCGGAGCGGGACAAGCACATCGTCAACGTGTCGGCCGTGGAGGGCCAGTTCTATCGCCGGTTCAAGACCACGAAACATCCGCACACGAATATGGCCAAAGCGGCACTGAACATGATGACCCGGACCAGTGCCGCGGACTACGCCGCCGACGGCATCCACATGAACAGTGTCGACACCGGCTGGGTGAGCGACGAGGACCCGATGGCGGACGCCGAGCGCAAGACGGCCGAGCACCGCTTCCATCCGCCCCTCGACGTCATCGACGGCGCGGCCCGGATCCTCGACCCGATCATCTCCGGCTTCAGCACCGGCACGCACGTCTTCGGCCAGTTCCTGAAGGACTACCGCCCGACCGACTGGTAGGCCGCTCCCTCAGGACACGCTCCTGTCGACGTCGCTGCTTCGGTCCTCAACGTCCTCTCCGCCCGGCTCAAGGCCCGGCGCCGGATCGCCGATCTCCCGCAGCAAGGTCCGAGCGGCGCGGGAGCAGCCTTGACACCATCCTTCATCGTGATTCCCCGGCCAGCCCGACTCCTCCGTCGGGGCCTGCCCCAGGTCACCGAGGCGAGTGTGGTCCCGGCCCTGCTGTTCTACGTGGCAATGCATCAAGCGGGAATGGTGGGAGCTCTCTTCGCCTGCCTGACCTGGAGCTATGCCGCCATCGCCCGCCGGGCGATCACGGGGCGGCGGCTGCCCACGATCCTCGTGGTGAGCGCGGCGCTGGTCACGCTCCGGACGGTGGCCGGGCTGGCTACCGGCTCGATCTTCCTGTACTTCTTTCAGCCGGTGTTGGGCGCCGTGTTCCTCTCCGTCGCCTTCGCGGCTTCGGTGGCGTGGGGCCGGCCGATCCTGGTCCGCATCGTCCAGGACTTCTGCCCGTTGCCTCCCGAGGTGCTCACCTCCGACGCCGTGCAGTCCATCCTGTCCCGGCTCACCCTGGTTTGGGCCGGCGTCCACCTCCTCAACGGCTTGCTCACCGCCGTCCTCCTGTTCTCCACTCCGCTCGGGGTGTTCCTCCTCCTGCGGGTGGCGGGCACCTATCTCGTGACGGCCGTGGCGGTCACAGGCTCCCTGCTCTGGGGACGCCACGCAGGCCGCGCCCTCGGCATCCACCTGGAACTCGAGCCCCGCCCCGCCGACCTGGCCCCGGCCTCCGGGGTGTCGCTCCTGCCCGCGGCCTGACTCGCCCCTCATCCCGCCGAGCGAAGATCGACCGGCGCCGGCGAATACGCTCCGCCGGTCGGGTTCGCCGGCGCCGGCGACTGGTTCCACCCAACAGCGGAGGCAGCATGTGACCACGGAGGACGGTGGGGGAGACGAAGAGCTGATGTCCGAAGGGGCGGAGCTCCTTTTGGACGCCGTCGGGCAGCTATCGGCCGCGGACGTCGACCGCGTCCTGAAGGGCCTGCCGGCGCCGGTGGCGACGGAGCTGGTTCGGGAACTCCTCGGTAACAAGCTCGACCCGCGGCGGCTGAAACACGTCGGATCGCTGGTGCTCGGCCCCCTGCAGAAGCGGCCGGCGCCCCGCCTGATCCCGGTGGTGGAGCGGCTCTCCACCGGAATCTTCGAAACCTTCCATGCCGAGTTGGGCGACCGCTTCGACAACCCGTCGCTCGCCGACCTGCGGGAGGTCCTCGAAGCCGTGCTGGCCCACCATCCGGTCGCCGCCGTGCGGTGCGCGCTCGGCAACGTCGTGGCCGAAGGGCTGCTCGCCGCCGAGGCGGCGCGGGACCTGCTGCTCAGCGACCCGCGGCTGCGCCTCCCGCAGTGGCCGGAGCCCGCCGGTTCCTGAAGAAGAATCCGCACAGAGTGGGCTTTCCCGCCCTCCGTCAGAGGCCACTATGATTAGACCGGTCGTTCTAGGAGGATGTGATGACCACCGACGACACTCGGCTATCCGCCCGCGACCGGCTGCTCGCCTCGGCAGACCAGTTGTTCTACCGCGAGGGCGTACACACCGTCGGTATCGACCGGATCATCGAGCATGCCGGCGTCGCGAAGGCGACCCTCTACAACACGTTCGGCAGCAAGGACGAGTTGGTCCGGGCTTACTTGCGCTCCCGGCACGCCAGCACGGCCGATCGGATCACCGGCGCGCTCCAGCGCTATCGCACGCCGCGGACCAGGCTGCTCGGCGTCTTCGACGCCCTGGGCGAGATCTTCGCCGATCCCGACTTCCACGGCTGCGCCTTCGTCAGTGCCACGTCGGAGGCACACGGCGCCAGCGTGGAGCAAGCGGCGGCCGAGTACCGGCTCTGGGTGCGGGCTCTGCTTACCGAACTCGCGGAGCAGGCCGGTGCCCGCTCACCCAAGACACTCGCGTATCAGCTGCACCTGCTCTATGACGGCGCCAGCGTGTCTGCCGGCATGGATCTGGACGGTCGGGCCGCCGACACCGCCCGCACCGCGGCGACCGTGCTGCTCGACGCCGCCCTCGCAGGCCCCAGCTAAACGCACCGTGGCACACCCGCCCCGGTAGCCGAGCCCAACGACTACGTGGTCGCCTCGCCTCACCGGGCCGTGAAGTCCGGGGCCCGGCCTTCCAGGAAGGCCTGCGCTCCTTCCTCGAATTCCTTGGTCGACATCCCGAGGATCATGTTGTGCGCCTCGGTCTCGAGGAACTCGGCCAACGGCGATGTCAGGGCGGCGGCGAAGTTGGCCTTCATGAGGGCGAAGGCTTCCGCCGGACCGGTGGCCAGCCTGCTGGCCAGCTCGTCGACGGCCGCGCCGAACTGCTCGGGCGCCGCCACCGACGTGACGAGCCCCCACGCCAGGGCGTCCTCCGGACCGAGCATGGGGTTCAGGAGGTAGAGCGCCTTGGCCCGGCCGACCCCGAGCAGGTGGCTGGCGAACCAGGCCCCGCCGAAATCTCCCGGGACGCCGAGGCGGGCGAAAGCCGTTCCGAGCGTGGCAGTCGACGCCATCACCCGGAAGTCGCAGGCCAGGGCCAGCGAGAGGCCCGGCCCCATGGCGGGGCCGTTGATGGCGGCGATCGTCGGCTTGGCCATGGTGTGGAGCAGCCAGGAGATCCGGTGCAGCCGGACCAGGCGCTGCCGGCGCTCGGTCTCGGTCAGGCCGCCGGCGTCGTCGGCGAGGAGGTGGTGGATGTCGCCGCCGGCGCAGAAGGCGGAGCCCGTCCCGGTGAGGACGACCACGCGCGCCGAGGAATCGTCGGCGACCTCCTCGCAGGCGTCGAGCAGGAGCTCGAGCATCGGGTACGTGAGCGCGTTCCGGTGGTCGGCCCGGTCGAGCCGGATCGACGCGACCGCGCCCCGGTACTCGACAATGACGCTCTCCCCCGTCGACATCATCGGCCACAGAGGATTCCACGCCCAGCGCCCGCTGTAAACCATCGGGGGCCGAAGCCATTCCCCGTCGGGCTTACGTTTGCCCAGAATTACTTCTCTAGGCCGTGTGAGCGGACCAAGTCGCCGAGTATGCTTGCGGCTATTAACTTATGTGGCCAGTTGGGATCGCGACAGGAGGGCGTGTGGACGACAGCGAAACCGTCCGGGGCACCTCCTCGGTGAGCGTCTTCGACCGGATCATCGAGCGCCGCCTCGAGGAGATCACGGCCATCGCCAATGGAGCCGCCGATCCGGAAGTGGCCCTCTCGGCCATGGTGCTGCATCATCTGAGGTTCGCGCTCGAAGACCGTGATCACCTCACCCCCTGGCAGGAGGAGTTCCGGAGCCTGCCTCCCGAGGACGCCTGGCGGCTGCGCCGGATGCAGCGGCTCTACGTCGAGGAGTGGGTGCAGGTCCTGGGCGAGATCCGCCCCGACCTGAGCGACGGCGAGGCTCGCGCCGCCGTCCACGCCACCCTGGCGCTGCTCCACTCCCCTACCGAGTACAAGAGCGGTCTCCCCCAGGAGGCAATCACGCCGCTGCTCGCCAGCATGGCCCTCGGCGCGCTCCACGCGGCCGGGCCGGCCCCGGGGCCTCCCGTCGAGTCCGTGTGATCGGCTGCTAACCTTGTATGTACAGCCTCGATTGTGGAAGGTCGGGCGGCCGGGCCGGGAGGACGTGGGTGGCGCAACCTGCCAAGAAGGAGACGGGGAAGAGCCAGCCGGCGGCGCGCGAGCCGGTCAAGCGGCCGACGCAGACCCGCCGGCGTACGGCGGTCCGGCGCCTGGAGCTGATCAATGCCGCCGCCCGTCTGTTCGCCTCCCGGAGCTATTACGCCGTCACCGTCGACGACATCGGCGAGGCGCTCGGGCTGTCGGGGCCGGCGCTCTACCGGCACTTCCCCAGCAAGGAAGCCCTGCTGGTGGCGGTGTTCGACCAGGTCATCGAGGAGCAGCGCGAGCGGCTCCTCGAAACCCTGGCCGAGGCGACCGAGCCTGCCGCCGCGCTGGAGTCAATGATCCGCTCCCACGTCGAGTTCGCCGTCGAGCAGCGGGAGAACATGGCCGTCTGGCGCCAGGAGTTCCACCACCTGCCGGAGGCCGACAGCTGGCGGCTGCGCCGGGCCCAGCGTCTCTATGTGGAGGAGTGGGTTCACATCGTCCACGAGCTCCGGCCCGAGCTCAACGACGCCAGCGTCCGCGCCCTCGTCCACGGTGTGCTCGGCCTGCTCCAGTCACCGTCCGACTTCCAGAGCGGGTTGGCCGACGACGGCGTCAAGAACCTGCTCATGAGCATGGCGCTGGCGGCCGTGTTCCAGGGCAGCACTGAACCGCTCGACTTCTCGGCGCTCGCCACCCGCAGCCGTTCCAAGAAGCGCACCGCCTGAACGGAAGGACTTCACGGCTGCCCCAGGTCGTCGACCAGGGCTTTGTCGATCTCGACGTGGGCGGCCAGGAGATACTGGGCGTACGTCTTGCCCTGGGGATCGGCCAGGAGGGAAAGGGTTCCGCCGCCACCGAGGCTGCGGTGAAGCAGGAAGTTCACCGCCAGCAGGTTGGGCACCTCGCAGCGTTGCACCGGGCCCCGGCAGACGTCTCCAAAATAAGCCCGGACGAACTCCGGTGTCACCGTTTCGAGAACCCATCGGTAGATGGCGGAGGAGCGGGCGATCAGCCCGACGTTGGCCGTGTCGCCCTTGTCGCCCGAACGGGCCAGGCACAGACGGGAGAGCGGGACGGAGATCGGCCTTGGGGGGCCGGGCGGCAGGAGCGGGACCGCCGCCGGAGCGGGGACGAAGGGTTCGGCCACCGGCTTCCCCGTCAGCGGTTCCGTCCTCACCTCAACTTCGTCGTCGTCGATCACGACACGGACGGGCACCCGCGACCGCGGGATCAACGCCGGCCAGTACCCGATGACCTCCGAAGCCCGGGGCCGCCCCTGGTCGGACGGCATGGTGACGCCGGGCACGGAACCGATCACCCGGGGGACGACCTGCGGGCCGAACCGCTCGTTGATCTTGGCCTCGTCCCGGTCACGCACGGCGACCTGGACGATGAGTTCGCTCGGTTCGGCGTCGGTCAGCGCCGGGTGGCAGGCGTTCCAGGCGAAGAAGCCCGTGGCGGTGTCGTCGTAGCTGTCCCTCCCGCCGACACAGTCCCAGAGGATGTCGGCGAGGGCCTGGGCCTTGGTCAGGCTGTCGGGACCGGAGACGATGAGCCGGCCGAAGGCGCGATACCCCTCGGCCAGGCTGATCGACACCTTGAGTGTGGCCGGCGGCGGCTCTCCCCGAGCCCCCGAAACCGTGACCCGGTCGGGCCCGTCCTGGGTGAGGGTGACGGAGTCGAACCGAGCCACGCAGTCGGGCGAGAGGTAGCAGGGCGAGCCCATCTCGTAGAGGAGCTGCTCGCTCACGGTGTGGACGGACACCAGGCCGCCGGTCCCGGGATGCTTCGTGACGGTGAAGGTTCCGTCCGGCCGCGCCTCGATCAGGGGGAAGCCGAGGTTCGACCATGACTTGACCAGGTTCCAGTCGGTGAAGTTGCCCCCGGTGCACTGTGTGCCGCACTCGATGATGTGGCCGGCGATGACGCCGGCGGCCAGCTTGTCCCAGTCGTCGGCCGCCCAGCCGAACTCGTGGACCATCGGGGCGAGCGTGAGGGCCGTGTCGGTGACCCGGCCGCAGATGACGACGTTGGCTCCCCGGCGGAGTGCCTCGACGATCGGCGCTGCGCCGAGGTAGACGTTGGCCGACAGCACCCGGCCGCGGACGGCGGCCAGCGGCTGACCGGTATCGAGGTGGACCAGATCCTCCCCCGAGGCGAGCAGGTCATCGAGGTCGTCGAAGATATCGTCGCCGGCGACGACGCCGACCCGGACGCGCTCGGCCAGACCGAACTCCTCGGCCAGGCGCTCCACCGCGGCCTTGCAGGCCAAGGGGTTGACCCCGCCGGCGTTGGCGATCACGGTGATACCGCGCTCCACGCAGTCAGGCAGGACCTCGCGCAGCTGGGTGAGGAAGTCGGTGGCGTAGCCGGCGTCGGGCCGGCGGCGCCGCTGCTTCTGCAGGATCGCCATGGTGATCTCGGCCAGGTAATCCATGACCAGGTAGTCGACCCGGCCGCCCTGAACCTGCCGGCGGGCGGCGGTCGGGTCGTCACCCCAAAACCCTCCGCAGTTGGCGATGACGATGTCGCGCATCATGAACTCCCGGGTCTCCCTAGACAACGTTCAGGGCGTCGAGGAATCTCGTGCCGAGGTCGATGTCGCCGTCGATCTTGACGTCGTGCTCCCGCCAGGGCTCCCGGGTCGTCCCCCACAGCACGAACTCGTCGGTGTTGCCGATGACGAGGGCGTCGGCGCCGGTGGCGCCCCCGGGATGGATCTCCAGCAGTCCCGTGGGCGAGGGGCTCAGCCCCCAGGTGCCGCCTCCGGGGCCGTTCAGCGTCAGGTCGACGGGGCGCTCGATCGGGCGCATCGCCTCGCGGCACATCTGGGGGATCCCGGCGATCATCCACTCCATGGCCACCGCCATCCGCTCGGCGTCGATCGGCGGCGGGCTCTTTCCCAACGCCCCGGCCACGTCATGGCGCAGGTGGGTGTGGTGGTCGAACGTGAAGGCGGCCGGGAAGATGCCCATCGGATACCGGCCGAGTTCACCGAGTGGGATCTTCACGTTGCCGAGGCCCGTCGCCTTCATGATCGGCTGGATGTTCAGGTACCGGCCGCTCCAGAAGCGGTACTCCGCCAGCACCTGCTCCGGCGGCCGGTCCGACCGCTTCTCGACGTCACGGTCGCTCGAGCGTTCCAGGTCCTTCGTCCGCATCAGGCCGATGAACCAGGGCGTGAAGCAGCCGTGGAAGGCGGCCGACATGTGAGACAGCACGCCCTTGACCGACCAGCCGGGGCACCCGCTCGGCGCGTCCCACTCCTCCGGGGAGAGGGCTCCGAAGAACTCGAGCACGGCCTCCCGCTCGGCTCGAAGGGCGGCGACGCGGTGGTTCCCCATGATCGGGCTCCTCTTTCTCGGCCTTGCTCAACTTGTTTGTCTAGATTAACATACCGGCATGAGCCCGAGGCAAGCCCGAGTTGCAGTCCTCGGCGGGGGGTCGTGGGGGACCACCGTCGCTTCGATCGTGTCCCGGAGCGCGCCCACGGTCCTCTGGTCGCGCTCGCCGGCCACCGTTGCCGACGTCAACGACACCCGGCGGAACCGTCGCTATCTCGGGGACGTCGAACTCCACGCCG
>JAUZEY010000394.1 GCA_030838785.1 Actinomycetota bacterium
CGACCTCATCCTGGTGATGACGGTCAACCCCGGCTTCGGCGGCCAGGCCTACATCGCCACCATGGAGCCCAAGATCGCCGAAGCCCGGGCGCTGATCGACGGCAGCGGCTTCGACATCGAGCTGGAGGTCGACGGCGGCATCGGCCCGTCGACCATCGCCGGAGCGGCCAGCGCCGGCGCCGACGTCCTCGTGGCCGGGAGCGCCCTGTTCCGCGACCCCGAAGGGCTGGAGCACGCCGTCTCCGATCTTCGGGCCCGGGCCGTCGCGGCGCAGTAGATCTCCCGAACCTTTCACCGAAGTCGGACATCTCGGTACAACGTTGAGGCCCTCTTCCGGGCCCTGACAGGAGCCGGCCCCTGCGCCGTCGAAAGCGGCCCCATGATGCATTGGAGGGCTGAGCCCCTGCCGAGTTCGACGCCTGCGCGCTCCCGGCGCTTGACGCCTCCGGGCGGCCCGGTGCGCCCGCAGTCGCAGGTCGGCCGCCCCCGCCTCGTGCGGTTCCTCGGCCTGGCCATCGCCGCCCTCCTGACGGCCAACGGCGTCGTCGTGGCCGAGCAGGCCAGCGGCCGTGACCTCATCACCCTCGGCGGCGACGGGCTCGGCAATGCCCGGGAGGCCATCGCCCGCCTCCTCGAGGACAACAAGAACAGCGGCCAGCAGCCGCAGGTCGCCGGCGCGGTGCTCGAGCAGTCGACCACCACCACGACCGCCGCCCCCGAGACCACGACGACGAACGCCCCCCCCGCCCCGGTGGTGACCCCGGAGCCGAGCACGACGTCGTCCGCCCCGCCGGCCGCCGCCACGCCGACCACGGCCAAGAAGGCGGCCGGAGGGACCGACTGGGGCCACGTGGCCGAGACGATCCGTCCCTACATCGAGAAGGAGACCGGCCTGCCCTTCACCGGGGCGGTCAAGGTCACCGTTCTCGACGGCGGCGCCTTCACCGGCCGCCTCGACGCCGCCCGCCTGAACCCGGCCATGGACCGGGCCCGCCGGGCGGAGGCGACGCTCAAGGCCCTCGGCGTCATCGAACCCGGCATCAACCTGGCCGACCAGGTGAAGCGCCTCTCGACGGGCAGCGTCAGCACCTTCTACGACGTGAAGGCCAACGAGCTCGTCGTGAAGAACGGCCCGCTCACCCCGTTCGTCCTGAAGTCGATCGTCCACGAGCTGGCGCGGGCCGACTACGACCAGCACTTCGAGCTCGACCGGCCCAACCTGGTCGCCCCTGACGACGAGACCGGCGTCGCCTTCGACAGCCTTGTCGAGGGGACGGCGAAGCGGATCGAGACCCGATTCGTCTCTGCCCTCCCGGACGCCGACAAGAAGTCGGTCCAGACCGAGGAGCAGCGGATCGCCGGGCAGCTTCCGAAGGACCTCCCCGACTACGTCCTCGTCCAGTACGCCTTCCCCTTCGGGGCCGGGCCGAAGTTCGCCGACACCCTCATGTCCAACGGGGGGCCGGCCAAGGTCAACGCCGCGTTCCAGGCTCCGCCCACGACGACGGAGCAGATCATCCACCCCGAGAAGTTCCTGGCCGGTGAGGGGCCGAAGGCGCTGGCCGACCCGACCGCCGACGGTCCGGTCATCCGGTCCGGGTCACTCGGTCAGCTGGTGCTGACCATGATGCTGGCCCAGGTGCTCGATTCGGGCGACGCCGAGAGCGCCGCCGACGGGTGGGGGGCGGACCGCTACGTGGCCTGGCAGAACGGCGGCCAGACCTGCGTGCGGCTGTCGATCCAGATGGACACGCCCGACAAGGTCACCGAGATGAGCGGCGCTCTGGCCGACTGGGCGAAGGACACCCCGGGGGCGACGGTGCAGGGCGCCGGGCCCTTCATCGTGACCCGCTGCGTCTAGTGCCGGCGCCCTAATCCGCGAGGCGCTTCTCGAGGTCCTTGAGCTGATCGACGAGGACGGCCGGGAGCCGTTCGCCGAAGGTCTCGTAGTGCGCCTCGATCTGGGGGGCCTCCGAACGCCACCGTTCCCGGTCGACCGTGGTGAGGTCGGCCAGGACGGCCGGGTCGATGTCGAGACCGGTGGTGTCGAGGGCCCCGGCGGCCGGCACCCGGCCGATCGGGGTGTCGACGGCTTCGCCCTCGCCGGTGACCCGTTCGAGGATCCACTTGAGGACCCGGATGTTCTCGCCGAACCCGGGCCACAGGAACGAGCCGTCGTCGCCCCGGCGGAACCAGTTGACCCAGAACAGCTTCGGGAGCAACTCCGGGTCGGTGGCAGCCCCGATCTCCAGCCAGTGGGCGAAGTAGTCGCCCATGTTGTAGCCGCAGAACGGCAGCATGGCGAAGGGGTCGAAGCGCAGCTTCCCGACGGCGCCGGCCTGGGCGGCGGTGGTCTCCGAGCTCATGACCGAGCCGAGGAACACGCCGTGCTCCCAGTCGAAGGCCTCGGTCACGAGCGGCACGTTGGTCGCCCGCCGGCCGCCGAACAGGATGGCCGAGATCGGCACGCCGGCCGGGTCGTCCCACTCGGGGGAGATCGAGGGGCACTGGGAGGCGGCCACGGTGAACCGAGCGTTGGGGTGGGCGGCCGGCGTCTTCGACTCCGGCGTCCAGTCCTGGCCCTTCCAGTCGATGAGGTGGGCCGGCGGCGTGTCGGTGAGCCCCTCCCACCAGATGTCGCCGTCATCGGTTTCCGCCACGTTGGTGAAGAGGCAGTGGTCGCGCAGTGTCGCCAGGGCGTTGGGGTTGGTCTTGTCCGACGTGCCCGGGGCGACCCCGAAGAAGCCGGCCTCGGGGTTGGTGGCGTACAGCCGCCCGTCGGGGCCGAACTTCATCCAGGCGATGTCGTCGCCGACCGTCTCGATCTTCCACCCCGGCAGCGTCGGGATGAGCATGGCCATGTTCGTCTTGCCGCAGGCGGACGGGAAGGCCGCCGCCACGTAGCGCTTCTCACCGCCGGGGGGCGTGACGCCGAGGATCAGCATGTGCTCGGCCAGCCAGCCGTCGTCACGGGCGATGTTGGAGGCGATGCGGAGGGCGAAGCACTTCTTGCCCACCAGGGCGTTGCCGCCGTAGCCCGACCCGTAGGTCCAGATCTCCCTGGTCTCGGGGAAGTGGACGATGTACTTGTTCTGGTCGTCGCAGGGCCAGGGGACGTCCGGCCGGGCGTTGCCGGCGGCGTCGACCAGTGGGTAGCCGACCGAGTGGAGGCAGGGAACGAAGGCCCCGTCCCCCAGGGTCTCGAGGACGGCGGCGCCCATGCGCGTCATGATCCGCATGCTCACCACGACATAGGGCGAGTCGGTCAGCTGGATCCCGATGTGGGCGAAGGGCGACCCGAGGGGGCCCATGGAGAACGGGACGACGTACATCGTCCGGCCCCGCATCGACCCCTCGAACAGCCCGGTCATCGTGGTCCGCATCTCCGCCGGATCGCGCCAGTTGTTCGTCGGGCCGGCGTCGACCTCGCGCTCGCTGCAGATGAAGGTGCGGTCCTCGACGCGGGCGACGTCGGCCGGGTCGGAGCGGGCGAGGTAGCTGTCGGGCCGGCGGGCGTCGGACAGCCGCTTGAACGTCCCGTTGGCCACCAGCAGATCGCAGAGCTGCTCGTATTCCGCCTGGCTGCCGTCACACCAGTGGACGGCCCCGGGCTGGAAGAGCTGGCGACCATTCTCGACGAAGTCCAACAGGGCCTGGTTTGTCGTCGCGGCAGTCATCCAGAAATACTGCCCGACGCGAAGCCCCAGGTCACGAACCGGAGGAAGATAGCCGTGTGGCGCGGCACTAGGATGCAGCCGTTCTGCTCGAGGGAGGATGCATGACCGTCCAGGCGTACGTGCTCATCCAGACCGAGGTCGGCAAGGCCGCCCAGGTGGCGTCCGAGGTCCGCAAGATCGACGGCGTCAAGTGCGCCGACGACGTGACCGGCCCCTACGACGTCATCGTCAACGCCGAGGCCGAGAGCGTCGACGAGCTCGGCAAGATGGTCGTCTCCCGGGTGCAGATGGTCGAGGGCATCACCCGCACCCTGACCTGCCCGGTCGTCAACCTCTGACGGCTACTCCCGGGCCCGGCCGGCCCGCTGCGACTCCATCCGATGGGCCCGGCGCTCGTGGCGCTCGAGGGCGAGGGCCACGAGCCGGTCGAGCAACTCGGGGTACGGCACCCCGGTGACCTCCCACAGCCGCGGATACATCGAGATCGGCGTGAATCCGGGGATCGTGTTCACCTCATTGACGAGGAACCCCCGCCCCGGCTCCTCGAGGAAGAAGTCGACCCGGGCCATCGCCTCGCAGCGGCAGGCCTCGAAGGCGGCCACCGCCAGACGGCGCACCTCGGCGGTGCGGTCGTCGTCGAGCTCGGTCGGGGCCCGCAGCTCGGCCGAGTCGTCGAGGTACTTGTCCTCATAGGTGTAGAAGTCGGCGCCGGGCACGATCTCCCCCGGCAGCGACGCCTCCGGCGGCCGGTCGCCGAGGACGGCGACCTCGATCTCCCGCCCGGCGATGGCCTCCTCGACGAGGAGCCATTCGTCGAACCGCAGGGCCACCTCGACCGCCTCCTCCAGCCCGGCCCGGTCGACGGCCTTCGACACCCCCACCGAGGAGCCGAGGTTGGCCGGCTTCACGAAGCAGGGGTAGCCGAGCTGGTCCTCGCAGCGGTCGAGGTCCGCCTTCGTGACCCCATCCTCCCGGAGGGCCACGAACCGGGGGGTGGCCAGGCCGCAGGCCATGAAGGCCCGCTTCATCATCACCTTGTCCATCCCCACCGCCGAGCCGAGGACGCCGGAGCCGACGTAGGGCAGGCCGGCCAGCTCCAGCAGGCCCTGGACCGTCCCGTCCTCCCCGTAGGGGCCGTGCAGCAGCGGGAAGGCGACGTCGACCGCGCCCAGCGGGCTGCCCCCCGACTCGAGGCGCACGACCGACGAGCCGAGCCCGGGCCGCCGCTCGGCGATGCGGACGGGCGCCCCGTCGACGTCGAACGCCGCCGGCCACTGGCCCGTTTCCAGCGCCGCCCGGGCCCGGTCGGCCAGCAGCCACCGGCCCTCCCGGGTGATGGCCACCGGAACGACGTCGTAGCGGTCAGGGTCGAGGGCCCGGGCCACGGCTACGGCGCTGACGCGGGAGACGTCGTGCTCGGCCGACTGGCCGCCGAAGAGCAGCATGATGCGGAGACGGCGGTCGGGCGACGGGCTCATGGCTTCATGGTCTCAGCGGACCTGCAGCACGGCGCGGATCCCGACACCCATCAGAAAGAGCCCGATGATCCCGTAGAACATCTCCAGGCGACCCCGCATCGAATCCCGTGACGAGTAGGCGATCCCGACGGTGATGAAGCCGACAAACCCGTAGAACATGTGGAACCGGGGGACGGTGTACTTCTTGCTGGAGACGAGGGCGGCGCCCGTCCCCACCTGGATCAGCAGGGCCACCTCGGCCGCCACGGTGCAGGCGAACACCCACCGGCCCCTGACCTTCGGGACACGCCAGGCGACCAGGGCCACGATCCCGGCCAGCGCGTTGCCGACGATCGCCACCCAGGCCCAGTTGGCGTGGAAGGTATGGAGGGCGTGGATCAGGCGCCCTCCTGCTGGATGACGTCGAACGCCCACAGCTCGCTGGCCGTCCCCACCGGGCCCTGGCTGCCGTGGGCCTTGTGGCCGTGCTGGAAGGCGGGGCTGTTCACCCAGTCGTTGAACGCCTCCTCGGAGCTCCACCGGGTGTAGACGAGGCACACGTCGCGGCCGTCGCTCGGCCGGAGCAGCTCGAAGGCCTCGAAGCCCGGCGACTTCGACACCTCGCCGGCCCGGTTGGCGAAGCGCTTCTCGAACTCCTCCATCCGCTCGGCGGGGACCGTGATGGCGTTGATCCGGACGACACTCAAAGCGAACCTCCCAATCGAGACTCAGGGGCGGCAGGTGGAGCCCCCGAATCGTGGCTCGGCATCCTACGGTCCACGTCGGGCTCCAGGAAGATCAGGCGGGCCTCGGGCACGACGGCCCGGACCGCGCCCTCGGCCCGGTCGATGAGGGCGGCCGTCTCCCCTGTCGGCATCGCCGGGTCGACAGCGATCTTGGCCACGACGAGCAGATCTTCCGGCCCGAGATGCTCGGTCCGGAGGTGGATGACCCGGCGGATCCCTTCGGTGCCCTCCAGCGCGGCGCAGATCCGGCGCTGCACCGCCGGGCTGGCGGCCTCGCCGATGAGGAGGCTCTTCATCTCGACCGCCAGCACGAAGGCGATGCCGCCCAGGAGAACGCCGATGGCGATGCTCCCGAGCGCGTCGAAGCGAGGGTTGCCGGTGATCTCGGCCAGGCCCACCCCGGCCAGGGCGAAGCCCAGACCGAGGAGCGCGCCGGTGTCCTCCAGGAGGACGACCGGAAGCTCCGGGACCTTGGCGAAGCGGATGAAGGCCGTCCACGGCAGCTCGCCCTTGATGGGCCGGCTCTCCCGCATGGCGGTGCGCAACGACGACGCCTCGAGGATCAGGGCGACCACGAGCGTGCCGACGGCCCACGGCCACGATTCGAGCTGGTGGGGGTGGCGCAGCTTCCCGACACCCTCCGACAGGGCGAAGAGGCTCCCGGCGGTGAACAGCACGACGGCCACCACGAAGCTCCAGAAGTACCGCTCCCGGCCGTAACCGAACGGATGCTGGCCGCTGGGCGGCTTCTGGGCCCGGCGGCCCCCGAGGAAGAGCAGGCCCTGGTTGGCGGTGTCGGCGACCGAGTGCACTCCTTCGGCCAGCATCGACGCCCCGCCGGTGATGGCGAAGGCCACGAACTTGGCCAGGGCGATCCCGAGGTTGGCCGCAAAGGCGGCGGCGATGGCCCGGCTCGAGCCGTCGCCGCCGTGGGAGGAGCTCACGGGCCCGACCATAGAGGACTGGCCAGCTGGGAAATCAACCAGGAAATCAAACGGGGAGGCGCCCGGGCCGGCGCCTCCCCGTCAGACCTGAAAGGTCGGTGGTGCGACTACTGCTGCGGTGTGGCCGAGGGGTCGGCCGCCTTCAGCGCCGCCACCCCGACGACCGGCTGGGAGGGGACCGAGGGCAGCTTGCCGAGGCTGGGCACGCTGCCGTAGCCGTTCACCTCGCCGCTGGCCCGGGTGACCCAGAGGCCGTTGCCGTCGGGCGAGACGGCCAGCCCCGTCACCGGAGAGCCACCCAGCTGCGGCGTGAACTTCCCGGCGTCGCCGAAGCTGAAGATCCCGCCGTCGGCAGCCACGAACCAGTAGCCCTTGTTGCTGTTGGTCGGCGCGATCCCGACGATCGGCTGGGCCAGCTTGATGTCGCCGGTGGAGCCGAAGAAATCGGCGCCGTTGCCGAAGGCGAACACGCCGCCGTCCGACGCCACCAGCCAGTAGCCCCGGCCGTTGGGGGTCGCGGCCATGCCGACGATCGGCCTGTTGAGCTTGATGCTGCCGGTCGAGCCGCGGAACTTGGCGTCGCCGAAGGAGAAGATGCCGCCGTCGGAGGCGACCAGGTAGTAGCCCTGGCCGGTCGAGGTCGGCGTCATGCCCACGATCGGCTTGTTGAGCTTCATCGATCCGGTGGAGCCGAAGAACTTGGCGTCGCCGAAGGCGAAGATCCCGCCGTCGGCGGCCACGAACCAGTAGCCGGTGCCGGCCGGGTTGGAGGCCATGCCGACGATCGGCTGGTTCAGGTGCAGGTTGCCGGTCGAACCGGAGAACGGCGCGTCGCCGAAGGCGAAGATGCCGCCGTCCCGGCCGACCAGCCAGTAGCCGAGCTTCGGCCGGACCAGCGCGGCCGAGAAGGCGCCGTTGTCGGGGGCGTCGGTGACGACCTGGGAGTCGGGGGTGTTGACGTCGCTCTTGTAGCTCATCAGGGGGCCGTAGGTCATGGACTCGGGCCGGCCAATGCAGCCCGGGTCGATCGACACCCGGTGCGTCTTGTTCGAGTACTCGGTCCTCGTGGCCGAGCAGAGCGGGTTCGACAGGGTCGTGTCGGAAGCGGCGTAGACCTTGCCGGTGATGGCGCCGTTGACGTTGTTGTAGTGCAGGTCGTAGTCGTAGCCGGGGGCGGCGGCGGCCGTCCGGATCAGAAAGTCGATGCCGGTGGCCGGGCTCGTCCAGTTCGCCGTGCTCCGGGGGTCCTCGGGGACGGCCGTCTTCAGCGTGAAGGTGATCTCGGTCGGCTTGAACGCCGCCGTGCTGGTGACGATGTCAGCCCCGCCGAGCCCCGGGATGGGCGTCGTGTCGTTGCTCTGGTCGGCCAGCGTCACGGTGGTGACGATGGGCGCTCCACCGGCGGGAGACGCCAGGGCGGCCACCGCCAGGACGGACGTCACGGCGCAGGCGAAGCGGCACCGAAAAGACAGGGTCATCGAGTCCTCCGAAGCGTTGCGAGCCACACGAGGATGGTTTTCGACAAGGAACTCGTCGCGCCTCCAAGCACCGCTTGCGATTGACCGCTTCGTCCCCGGATACGGCGATCGGGCGACGTCTCAGCCGCCGGAGAGCGCTGTGGTCAGGCGCTCCACCGCCCCCGGGGTGCGGATGCCCCACCAGAACAGGTCCTGCCCGTCGACGATCAGGACCCGGGCGCCGGGCATCGCCTCGGCCACCTCGGCCTCGTGGCGCTCCTTGAAGGGGTAGGGCTCCGTCGGCAGCAGCACCAGGTCGGGCTTGCGGCCGGCGGCCTCGGCCAGCTCCACCGTCGGGTACCGCACCCCCTGGCCGGTGAAGACGTTGAAGCAGCCGAGGAGTTGCAGCAGCGAAGAGCCGTAGGTGTCGCCGGCCAGGGTCATCCACGGGCGGCGCCAGACCGGCACGAAGGCGCGCCGGGGTTCACCGGTGCGCCGGCGGCGGCGCTCCTCGAGCCAAGACACCCAGGCCGCCGGCCCGAACGGGTCGGGGATGCCGGCGCCGACGACCCCGGCCAGGGCGGCCACCGCCGGGCCGACCTCGGCCACCGACCGGGGCGACATCTCGTGGATTGCCAAGCCGAGCTTCCGGAGCCGGTCGACGTCGTCGAAGCGGTTCTCCTCGTCGTTGACGACGACGAGATCGGGCTTGAGCAACGAGATCCGGGCGATCTCGGGATCCTTCGTGCCGCCGACGGTCGCGATGGCGGGCTGCTCGCAGAAGCGGGTGCAGGCGATCGGTGTGACCCCGAGGGCGAGCAGCGTCTCGGTGGCGGACGGGACGAGGGACACGACTCTCACGTCAGAGTCCTCACAGCCGGTCGAGCAGTTGCGCCTTCTTGGCCTCGTACTCGGCCGGGCTGATGGCGCCGCGGTCGCGGAGGTCGGCCAGTGCCGCGATCTGGTCGGTCACCGACTGCTGGCGGGGTGGGCCTGCGCCCGTCATCCGGTTCTGGTTGATCTCCATCTGCCGGTAGATCTCCTGCTGTACGGCGTTGGGATGGGGGATGTCGCTGAAGGTCTCCTGCCCCCGCTCCCCCGCCGACTCGATCAGCAGGTCGCCGGCGCCGATCATGCGCTCGAAGAAGGTCTGGCTGGAGGCAAGGTCGTTGACCTTCTCCAGCGGGATGTCGCGGGTGTGCTTGGCCAGGATGCCGGACCGGAACACGAGGCGGTCGCTGGTGACCACGAAGTGGGTCGTCTGCCAGCTGATCAGGCGGGCCCCGAGCCACACCGCCCAGGCCAGCGCCACTGCCGCCGTGACCCACAGGGTGGCCGTCTGCAGGTCGCCGTTCTGCTTGATGGCGACGATCAAGAGCGCGAGGACGGGTATCCCGGCGAACAGCGGCCCGGCGAAGTACCACCAGTGCGGGCGCAGGTCGAGGGCCACCGTCTCGCCGTCGAGCAGGAGCCGCTTCGGGAAAGGCATATCGCGAGCGTACGACTACCGGTAGCGCCGGCGGCGGAACACGTCGGTCGACAGCGACCCAACTCTGTCCAGGAACAGCCGCCCGTCCAGATGGTCCAGTTCGTGGAGAAGCGCCCGGGCCTCGAAGGCGTTGGCCTCGATGACGCGGGTGGTGCCCTCCGGGGTGAGCCCGGCCACCACCACCTCGGTGGCCCGGGCCACGTTGCCGGTGAGGTCGGGCACCGACAGGCAGCCCTCCCGGGCCAGCTCCAGGTGGCGGGCCAGGATGAGGACGGGGTTGAACAGCACGAAGGCTCCGTGGCACGAGTCGGCCTTCTTGTGGCCGGTGACGTCGACGGAGAAGGCCCGGATGGAGACGCCGATCTGGGGGGCGGCCACCCCGACGCACGACGGCGCGGCGAACATCGTGTCGAGCAGGTCGGCGGCCAGCGCCTTCTCCTCGGCGCCGATCTCGGTCACCGGGTCGGCCACGCGTTTGAGCACGGGCTCGGGCAGGCGGACGACGGGGCGGACGGGCACGCAGAAGCCTCGGTAACCGGCCTCTACAGCACGTCGGCGTCGGCCGGGTGCAGGCTCGCGTCGACGCCCAGCTCCTTGGCCATCGCCTGGATGCGGTTGTCGAGGGCGGCCGGGTCGAGGCTGCGGGGCAGCGTCACCTCCAGCAGCATGGCGTAGACGGGCACGCCGTCCTCCTCGCCGAGGACCCGGGTGTTGACGTCGGTGATGTTGACGCTGTGGTCGGCCAGCACGCTGGCGATGTGGTGGACGATGCCCGGGTGGTCGGAGCCGTAGACCGAAACGATGAACGGCTCGCCCTCCACGAACAGCATCGCCCCTTCGCCGAGCGGGCGAACGGCCACCGTGAGGTCGAAGTTGGACTCCGCCTCGGCCAGGGCCGCCTCCAGCGCGTTGGCCGGCACGTCGTCGGGCGCCTCGACCAGCATCACCATGGCGAAGTGCTTCGACAGCACCGTCATCGAACAGTCCTTGAGGTTGCAGCCCATCCGGAACAGCACGCCGGTCACGGCGGCCACGATTCCCGGCCGGTCGGCACCCAGTGCCCACACTGCGAACTCATTCACCACGGACGGGGAGCCTACGCTCTAACTTGACCCGGCATGCGGTTCGAGATCGAGCAGGTCATCACCGGTCCGGTCGACGCGGTGGCCCGGGTGTACACCGAGCCCCGCTTCTACGAGTTGCTCGGTGAATTGCCGAAGCTGGGGCGCCCCGAGGTGATCGAGCGGCGGGAGGTGGGGTCGGTCGTCCACCTCTCGGTCCGCTTCCGCTTCACCGGCAACCTCTCCCCCGCCGTGACCCGGGTCGTCGATCCAGCCAAGCTGAGCTGGGTCGAGGAGTCGGCCCACGACCTGGAGCACCACACCGTGACGTTTCACATGAGGCCCGACAACTACGCCGACCGCCTCCGCTTCGAGGGGTCGTACCGCTTCGAGCCGGTCGGCGACCGCCAGACCCGCCGGGTGGCCGAGGGCGAGGTGGTGGTACGGGTACCGATCGTCGGCCGGGCGGTGGAGGGGGCCATCGTTTCGGGCCTGCGCGAGCATCTGGCGGCCGAGGTCGAGGTGGTGGAGCAGCTCGTCGCCGAGCTGTGACCCCGCTGTGTGACAAGAGCGACAAAAGAGGGCGTAGTTCCCTTGTGGGACAAGGGTTCCGGCCCGTCGCCAACTTGTTACAAAGAGCCGTTGACCGGCCCGGCGAGGCGCCGGTATATTGGTCCTTACCGGAAGTCGGGCCCTCGGGTCAGGCGGCCGGAGGGCAGTGCCGGAACCACGGTGCCGGATTCGCCTTCGGGCGGGTAGAGGCGCCACCGAAGCAGGCTCCGCAAGGGGTCGGCGAACCGGGGTGAAGGTGAGCCCGAAAGAGGAGCGCCCCGAGGAGCACGGATCTGGAAACAGAGAAGGCTACTCGGGGCCTCCTCGCGTCCGCCCCCTCGCGTCCGCCCCCTGCGGCCCGTTCCGGCGTTCGCTTTCCGCTGGATTGCCGGTAGAAGCACGCCGGTTCGGCGGCCCGGGGGGCTTTCGTGTTCCGGCGTTCGCTTTCCGCTGGATTGCCGGTAGAAGCACGCCGGTTGCGGGGGCTCGGGGCGGCCCGGGGGCATCCACGTTTCTGTCACACCTGGCCGGTACCGTCCGAGCCATGGTCCAGGGCGATGCCGACAGGCTCCTGTCCGATCTCAACGATCGGCAGCGGGAGGCCGTCACCACCCTCGCCTGCCCGCTGGCCATCCTGGCCGGGGCCGGCTCGGGCAAGACCCGCGTCCTGACCCGGCGCATCGCATGGCTGGCGGCACAGGGGGCGGTCGACGCCCGCCACGTGCTGGCCGTCACGTTCACCCGCAAGGCGGCCGGCGAGCTGTCCGACCGGCTGGCGGCGCTGGGCATGCGGCGCGACGTCACGTCGGGCACGTTCCACGGCCTGGCCCTGGCCCAGCTCCGCCGCCGCTGGCGCGACCGGGGCGAGGCCGTGCCGGCCCTGCTGGAGCGCAAGTCGCGGATCCTGGCCCCGCTCCTCGGCGGTGGCCCGTCGGTCGGGGCGGCGGCGGCCGAGGTGGCGGGCGAGATCGAATGGGCCAAGGCCCGGCTGGTCGTCCCCGAGGCCTACGAAGGCGCCGTCGCCGCCGCCGGGCGGCCCACTCCCCGCCCGGCCGGGGAGATCGCCTCCCTCTACGAGCGCTACGAGACGGAGAAGGGCCGCCGGGGCGTGGTCGACTTCGACGACCTCCTCTGGCGCCTGGCCGACGCCCTCGAGAGCGACGCCGAGTTCGCGGCCGCGATCCGCTGGCGCCACCGCCACCTGTTCGTCGACGAGTTCCAGGACGTGAACCCGGCCCAGTTCCGGCTCATCCGGCTCTGGCTCGGGGAGCGGCGCGACCTCTGCGTCGTCGGCGACGACGACCAGGCCGTCTACGGCTTCACCGGCGCCGACGCCGGCTACCTCGTCCACTTCGCCCGCCACTTCTCCGGCGCCGGCGTCGTCCGCCTGGAGGAGAACTACCGGTCCACCCCCCAGGTCCTGGCCGTGGCCCATTCCGTCCTTCCGGGCGGGGTCCGGCG
>JAUZEY010000411.1 GCA_030838785.1 Actinomycetota bacterium
TGGACGGGTCGGAGGAGTCGACCGGGCCCAGGATCACCCAGGCGGCGCCGGCGGCGGCGTAGGCGGCGATCTGGTCGGCCACGTCGGGCGGGGTGCCCCGGACGATCCCGGGCCGGTCGCCGCCGAGGCGGTCGGACTTGGCCCCGGCCTCCTCCGGGTTGGCGCCCAGGACGGCGAGACCGCCCCAGGTGAGGGCAAAGCTCGCCGGGTCCCGGCCGCCGGCGAGCAACTCGTCCCGGACCCGTCCGGCGGCGACGGCGAACTGGTCTGCGGTGCCGCCCCACAGGTTCCACCCGTCGGCCCGTGTGGCGGCGAGCCGGATGGCCGCCGGCGTCACCCCCGCGATCCAGAGCGGGTAGCCCCGTCCGGCCAGGGCATCGACCGTCGCTTCGAGCCGGGCCAGCCGGTACCGCCCACGCTCGATCGAAGCCCGCCCTCCCGGTTGGCACTCCCCGGGCGCCGACCCACCCGGCGCCGACCCACCCGGCGCCGGGCCGGGGTCGGGCCGGGGGACGGCGGGGTGGAGGGCGCTCCCGGGGGCGGGGTCGCCGGGGAGGACACCGAACGCCGTGTCCTCGGCCAGGCTTTCGTCGTCGCCGGCGCCGAGGCCGGCGATGATGCGGCCGGGGGCGATGCGGTCGAGGGTGTCGAAGGCGGCCCGCAGCATGGCCGGGGGCCGGAGCGTGGCCCGGGCGACCAGGGTGCCGACCATGATCCGGCGGGTGGCGGCGGCCACCGCGGCCGTCATCGTCAGCAGCTCGAGGGCCGGGCGCCGCTCCCCGTCGACAGCGTCGCCCCGCGCCCGGAAGAGATGGTCGAAGGCGAACACCCCGTCGAGCCCCGCCTCCTCCGCCGCCGCCGCCACGGCCAGCACCCGCTCCGGATCGGACTGGAACGACGGCAGCGTGAGCCCGACCCGCACCGCCGAACCAGCGTTCATTTCCGACACCCGTCCGTCCGAAAAGAACGCCGAATGGCCGGGGGGGCCGGCGTGCGCCAGGCCAGCGACAAACCGGCGTTCATTTCCGACACCCGTCCGTCCGAAAAGAACGCCGAATCGCCGGACCGCGGCGCGTCACGAGGGATGGAGCGGGATCACGGCGGCGGGAGCAGGGTGCGGGCCAGGGCGGCGGCGCCGACGGCGCCGGCCTGCTCGCCGAGGGCGGCGGCCACGACGGGCGGCATCGGGCGGAGCCTCGTGGCCTCCACGTGGGCCGGCAGGGCGGCCCGGATCGGGGCCAGCAGCGCTTCGCCGAGATGGACCAGACCGCCGCCGATGACCACGATCTCGGGGTCGAGGATGTTGACCAGGCCGCCGAGGCCCAGCGCCACGTCACCGGCGTGCTCGGCCAGGATCGCCAGCCCGTCCGCCTCTCC
Source organism: Actinomycetota bacterium (assembly GCA_030838785.1). GTDB lineage: Bacteria > Actinomycetota > Acidimicrobiia > IMCC26256 > BP-133 > BP-133. Next base: position 1,378 of record JAUZEY010000411.1, read on the forward strand.
GGCCCGGGCCGACTCGCCCGCCCCCTGACCGGTCACCGCCGCCACGACGCCGCCCGCCCGGGCCAGCACGTGTGGGGCGTCGCCCCGGGCCGCCCACTCCCGGGCCCGCCGGCCGAGGGCGGTGCCCGACGCCAGCGCCTCCCAGTGGCCCCGCTCCCCGCAGGAGCAGACCGGGCCGTCGCGGTCGACGGTGAAGTGCCCGATCTCGGCCGCGAAGCCGAAGCCGCCCCGGTTGACCGCACCGTTGATGATGAGGCCGCCGCCGATGCCCGTCCCCAGCGTGACCATCAGGACCTCGCGGTGGCCGCGGCCGGCGCCGTGGAGGACCTCGGCCAGGGCGGCGACGTTGGCGTCGTTGTCGACGACCACCGGCACCGGGCAGGCGGCGGCCAGCCGGGCCTGGGCGGCGACGCCGACGAAGCCGGGGAGGTTGGGGGCGTAGTGCACGACGCCGGCCAGGTCGACGAGGCCGGGCAGGCCCACGCCGACGGCGGCGATGTCGGGTTGGGCGGCCAGGAGGTCGGCCACCACGGCGGTGATGTCGGCCAGCACCGCCTCGGTGCCTTCGGCCGTCGGCTGGCGGCGCTCGGCCACGATCTCGCCCTTCTCAGTGGCGGCGACAGCCAGCAACTTCGTCCCGCCGATGTCGACCCCGGCCGTCAGAACGCGTGAGCCCACTTAAAAGCGCAAGATCGCGCCGATGCGGCCGAGGACGTCGAGGTCGGCGTTCTCCCGCACCATCTGCACCCGGCACTTGTTGGCCAGGGCCTCCTCCACGGCCTCCTCGACGACGTCGTCGACGAGGTCCATGGAGTTGGCACAGACCGGGCAGCGGCGGCCGAGCGGGCCGAGGTACTGGCACGACCGGCATCGCCAGCCCTCGGTCTCGTAGCCGTCCGAGACCAGCAGCAGCTCGACCCGCCGCTCGACCAACGCCGCCAGCGTCGGTTCGAGGCCGGCCACGCCGGCGCCGGCACCGACGGCGGCCCGCAGCCGGTCGACCAGGCCCGCCTCGTCGCGGCGGGCCACGGCGGCCTCCACGCACAGCGCCGCCTGGCGCACCTCGTCGGGCCCGGCGGTGGCGGAGATCGCCAGCCGGTCGACCACCCGATCCCTGACCCAGGGGTGGAGCAGCCCCTCGAGCTCCACGACGATCTCGTGCGGGCCGCCGAGGATGAGGTGCTCCACGGGCCGCCGCTGGAGCTCGGTGAACGCCACTTCGGCGGCGTTCTTCAGGTGGCGGTGGGCCACCTCGTCGCTGTGGCGCTGGACGGCCGCCCCCCGGCTGCCCTGGGCCGGATGGCCGGCCTGATCGCCGCTCCGGGGCACGGCGTCGAACGCCTCGGTCTGCTCGGTGAGCTCCCCGAGCTCGAAGCGGAACAGACGGACCCGCTGGCGGTCGACGAGCATCACCGCGAACCGTTCGTAGGCCTGGAGGAGCGACTCCAGCGGCCGCACATGGGGAGTGTGGTTGACGACCACGCCGTTGCGGACGGGCAGCGGCGACTCCACGACCTCGAAGAAGCCGTCGGCCGAGCAGGCGAAGAAGGCCAGTCCCCGGACCCGCGACCGGTCGAACCCGCTCCGCACCCAGCTGGCGATGCGGTCGAGGTCGGCGGCCACCGAGCGGGCCGCCTCCGGCCCGAACCCGGCTGCCTTCTCCCGGCCCTGGCGGACGAGGTGGTCGAGCTGGGCCTCGTAGTCGGAGTGGCGGGGATGGCTGCGCCCGTCGACGTCGAGGTAGCAGCTGGTCACCACGGCACTGCCGCGGTGGCCGGCCAGCGCTCGGATCCGGTCCTCGTTGATCACACGGTCTTCCCTTCGTCCGCCTCGGATTACGGGAGGGGGTCCCCCGCGGGAGTCCCCCACGAGGGGGATGTTGGGGGGCAATGCTACGGCCTGCCGGCGGTGCCCCTCCCCGAGCGTGGAACCGGCTGATACCGTCGGCTCCGCACCTGGACGCAGGAGGGGGAAGGAATGGCCGCCAGCAAGGAGAGTACGGCCACTCAGATGCTTGAGTGGGCGGTCCACAAGCTCGACGAGGCCAGCAAGACCGACTGGGTGGAGAAGCTCAACTCCCTCACGGCATCGAAGCCGGCCTATCTCCGGAACGCCGTCATGACGGCGGCCCCGTCCCTGCCGGCTCCGGCGCCGGCCCCGGCACCGTCGGGCGGTCCGAGCCAGGCCGAAGTCGACGCTGCCCTCCACCGGGCCGCCCAGGCCGAGGCCAAGGCCGAGACCCTGGCCCGGAAGGTGGCGGAGCTCCAGCAGAAGCTCGCCGGGGCGAACTCCCACCGGGAGGTCACGGTCCCCGACGACGAAGCGTCCGACGACGAGGAGCACAAGTCGCACTGGTGGTCACGCCACTAGGCGACCGTCGGGCCGGCCCCGCCACCGTCCTCGATGTACTGCTTGAGCTGCTTCATCGCGTTGTCGACGATCATGCCGGCCGCGGCCCGCTTCAGGAACCCCGGCAGCGGGAGCGTGACGTCGACGGTCAGCACGTAGCCGACCCGGGTGCCGTCGCCGTCGGGGTCGAAGCGGTAGGCGCCGTCGAGGCGGCTGAGGAAGTCGGCCTGCACCAGCTTCCAGGAGAAGCCGTCCGGCGCATCGGCGTAGTCGTACTCCAGGGTGTAGCCGATCGACTTGCCCAGGGCCGAGATCTGGTACCGCACCCGGCGGCCCCGGACCTCGTCGTCGCGGTCGAGGACCTCGACCTCCTTCACGTCGGTGGCCCACTCCGGGTAGCGGTCGAAGTCGATCGCCACCGCGTAGCAGCGCTCGGGGGTCGCCTCGACGTGGATGCTCTCGCGCGCCTCGTCAGCCATTGAACGGCGGACCCTATCAACCCTTGGGGCGGGGCCCGGGCTGGTCGGGGTCGGGGATGCGGGGGAAGGTGCCGTAGCAGGCGGCCCACCAGGCGCAGAGGGCCAGCGGGAACACCGGCTGGAGCACGCCGAACGGCTCCCCGGAGACCGTCACGACCGTGACCGCCAGGGCGGCCAGGAGCGAACCGAGGAGCAGCCGGCGGACGGGCCGGGGCGCCGAGCCCTGGAGGAAGAAGAGGCTGCCGACGGTGATCCGGTCCTCCTGGCGGGCGGTGCGGACCGCCGCCCGGGCCAGGGACAGGAACGACAGCGGGATCGACACGACGAACAGCGCCAGGCTGACGACGGCCGCCGGCAACTTGAAGGGGTCGACGCCGGCCGCGGCCGGGATGGCGGTGACGGCGAACAGCCCGGTCCCGGCCAGGCTGGCGACGACGACGCGGTGCCCGGGGAGCTCTTCGAGTCGGCCGAGGTTCACGGCGCGGGCGGGGCGGGCGCGGGCGGGGCCGGCGCGGGCGGCTCGTCGGGCGGCGGCGGACGGCCGGCGCCGACCGGGGCGAGGACGGAGAGGTCGCCCCGGGCCAGAGGTGTGAGGCGGGCGGCCAGCCGGTCGTAGGCGAAGCCCTGCTCGGCCCGGGCCCGGGCGGCGGCGCCCATGGAGCGGCGAAGGCCCGGGTCCCACAGCAGCCGTCCGACGGCGGCGGCGACCGCGCCGGTGTCGAGCGGGTCGACGACGAAACCGGTCGTGCCGTCCTCGACCGCCTCCCAGGCGCCGCCGCTGCGGCCGGCCACCGCCGGAACACCACAGGCCGCCGCCTCGAGGAAGACGATGCCGAAGCCCTCGGCCTCCAGACCGCCCCACCGCTCCCGGCAGCACATGGCGAAGACGTCGGCGCAGGCGTAGACGGCGGCGAGGCCCCCGTCGGGGACCCGGCCCAGGAGGTGGAAGCGGTCGCCGAGCCCGGCTCGGGCCGCCCGGCGGGCCAGCCGCTCCCGGTCCCGCCCGCCCCCGGCCAGGGCCAGGTGGACGGGCCCACGTTGGCCGGTCCGGGGGGACGATGGGCCGCCGCCGGCTGCACCCATCGGACCGGAGGCGGAACCGCCGGTGCCGGCGGTGAGCGGGAACGAGGGCGCGCCGCCGTCCGGGGCAGGGAACGAGTGGCGGGCGAGGCGGGCGACGGCGTCGATCAGGACGTCGAAGCCTTTGCGGGGCACGAGGCGGCTGACGCCGAGTACGAGGGGACCGGTCTCGGGGAGACCGAAGCGTTTGCGGGTGGCGGCCCGGGCGGCGTCGCCGTCGGGGCGGAAGCGGTCGACGTCGACGCCCGGTGGGATCACGAGGCCGGGCAGGGACCGGCCGGCGGCCCGGGC
>JAUZEY010000422.1 GCA_030838785.1 Actinomycetota bacterium
ACCCCCCGCCGGGGTTGCCGGAAAACTGAAAACGAGAGGGGCCGCCCCGTGCAGGGGGCGGCCCCTCTCGCTGTTTCTTGGGAGAACAGTGAGAGCGCCGCCCTTCTATCAATTGACGCTCTTGGAACGCCTTCTTACACTCCTTGAGCAACGCACCAGCTTTGGGGCTTGGCTGGGCGGCGCCGAAGGGGCTCGATTGAGGTGCGGGAACGGGCAACCGTCATCCCCTTCACCTCGTCGCGAAGGGGAGCGGGGAAAAATATGGGGACGCAGCGCGGTTTCGCGACCGCCGCCATGCTGGCGTTGCTGCTGGCGTCGTGTGCTCGAACCGAGGCGAGACAGGCGAGCCCGGTGACCCCGGTCGCCCGGGCCGCGGCGATCCGGGCGGAGCAGGCCCCGCCGGTCAGCTTCACCGACCCGGACGACGTCAACCTGCCCCTCGACGAGAAGACGCTCACCCACGCCAACGACGACTCGACCATCACCTACACCGTCGAGACCTACGAGCCGTTCAAGGACAGCCAGGTCGACTTCACCTGGGGCCTCGACAAGGACAACGACCAGGTCGTCGACACCCTCGTGTCGGTCGAGTTCGAGGACGGGAAGCTCGACGCCAAGGTCGAGGACCCGAACGAGAAGGAACTCGGCCCGGCCACCGTGACCCGCACCGGGCCCAACAGCCTCCGGGTGTCCTTCTCCCGCCGGCTCCTCGGACCGGTGGCCGCCTACCAGTACCGCGTCACCGCCCTCAGCGACACCAACGGCAACGACGAGTCCGATCCCGGCGAAACCGACGTAGCACCGGACACCGGGTTCTACCAGCACCGCCTCTAACGGGAGACATCATGCATCGCACCATTCGACGGACGGCGGCGCTCCTGGCGCTGGCCGCCCTCCCGGCGCTCTCCGCCTGCTCCAACGGGGCGGGGGAGGTCGCAAAGATCCAACCCGCCAAGGTGGTGAAGATCGAGGGGACCGACACCCAGCGCGTGGAGTTGACCGAGAGAGCGGCCCAGCGGATCGGCATCGAGACCACCACGGTCAAGACGGCCACCGGCCCGCAGGCGGGCCACACGGTCGTGCCCTACGCCGCCATGATCTATGACGCCGACGGGCAGGCCTCGGTGTACACCAACCCCGCGCCGTTGAGCTTCGTCCGGAAGTCGATCACGGTCAGCACCATCGAGGGCGACTCCGTGTACCTCATCGACGGGCCGCCGGCCGGGACCACCGTGGTGACGGTCGGCACCGCCGAGCTCTTCGGGACCGAGACCGGGATCGGTGAGTTCGAATGATCCGCAAGGTGATCGGCTCCAGCCTGAAGTTCCGCATGCTGGTCATCGTCGCCGCCGTCGCCATCATCTTCACCGGTGTGGCCCGGCTCCGTCAGGCGCCGGTGGACACCTATCCCGAGTTCACCCCGCCCACGATCGACGTCCAGACGGAGGCCCTCGGGCTCTCCGCCGCCGAAGTGGAGCAGTTCATCACGGTCCCCCTCGAAGCCGACGTCCTCAACGGGGTGGCCTGGCTCAAGACGATCCGCTCCCAGTCGATCCCCGGCCTGTCGTCGATCACCCTCCTCTTCCAGCCGGGCACGAATCTCCTCAAGGCCCGCCAGATGGTCCAGGAACGGCTGAGCGTGCCGGCGGCGATCCCCAACGTCTCCAAGGCGCCCATCATGCTGCCGCCGACGTCGTCGACCAGCCGCACCATGATGATCGGCCTGTCACCCTCGGCCGACAAGGGCCTGTCCCTCATCGACATGGGCGTCCTCGCCCGCTGGACGATCCGGCCCCGCCTCATGGGCGTGCCCGGGGTGGCCAACGTGGCCATCTGGGGGCAGCGGGAGCGCCAGCTGCAGGTCCAGGTCGACCCGCAGCGACTGGCCGACAAGGGTGTGGCGCTGTCCCAGGTCGTCAGCACCGCCGGTAACTCGCTATGGGTGTCGTCGCTCTCCTTCCTGGAGGCGTCGTCCCCGGGCACCGGAGGGTTCTTCGACGCCCCCAACCAGCGCCTCGCCGTCCGCCACGTCTCTCCCATCATCGCCCCCACCGACCTCGCCGGCGTCCCCCTCGAGTCGGCCGACGAGCACCCGGCCCCCACAGGCCCCGACGGCTCGCCGCTGCGCCTCGGTGACGTGACCACCGTCGTCGAGGACCACCAGCCGCTCATCGGCGACGCCATCGTCGACGGCAAGCCCGGCCTGATGCTCGTCGTCGAGAAGCTGCCCGACGCCCACACGCTCGACGTCACCAAGGGCGTGGAGGCGGCGCTGGCCGACCTGAAGCCGGGGCTGACCGGCGTGACCGTCGACAGCTCGATCTTCCGGCCGGCGGGCTTCATCCACCACGCCGTCCACTCCCTGGGGATCACCGCGTTGATCGGGTTCGGGCTCCTGCTCCTGGCCCTCGCCCTCCTCTTCTACCAGTGGCGCACGGCGCTGGTGGCCGTCACCGGCATCGTCACGTCGCTGGTGGCCGCGGCCTTCGTCCTCGAGTTGCGGGGCTCGACCATCAACACGCTGGTCGTGGCCGGGCTCGCCATCGCCCTCGGCGTGGTCATCGACGACGCCATCCTCGTGGCCGAGCACGCGGCCCGCCGGATCTGGGAACGACGCCAGGAGGGGGGCGATGTCAGCATCGCGTCCGAGATCCTCGACGTCATCGCCGGAGCCCGGCGCGCCCTGGTGTTCGCCACGCTGATCGTCCTGCTCCCGCTCCTGCCCGTCTACTTCCTCTCCGGCCTGGGCCGGGCCTTCGGCCGGCCCCTGGCGTTCTCCTACGCCCTGGCGCTGCTGACGTCCACGGTGGTGGCCATGACGGTCACTCCGGCCCTGGCCGTGGCCGTGTTCTCCCGGGCGCCCCTGACCCGGCGCGAATCCCCGTTCCTGCGCTGGGTGGGGCAGCGGTACAACCGGCTGCTGCTCCGGGGCACCCGCTCGTTCCGCCCCGCCTACCTCACCGTGGCGGCCCTGGCCGTGGTCGGCGTCCTCGTCGTCCCCCACCTGTCGCATTCCCCGATCCCCACCTTCAAGGAGACGGACTTCCGCATCGACCTCGACGGCGCGCCGGGAACCTCCCTCCCCGAGATGGACCGGATCACCGAGCGGATGAGCACCGAGCTGCGGGCCATCCCCGGCGTCCGCGACGTCGGCGGCCAGGTCGGACGGGCGGTCACGTCCGACCGTATCTCCAGCCCCAACTCGGCGGCGCTGTGGGTGAGCGTCAAGGCCAAGGCGAACTACGACTCGACGGTCGCCGCCATCAAGACGGTCGTCCGCGGCTACCCCGGCGTCGACACCGACCTGATGACCTACTCCGAGGAACGGATCCGGGAGGTCGTGGGCGGCAACGACGAAGCCGTCGTCGTGCGCCTCTTCGGCCAGGACCTCGACATCCTCCGCCACAAGGCGGCCGACGTGCAGACGGCACTGGCCGGCACCAAGGGCCTCGTCGGCATCCACTCCGACCTGCCCACCCTGGAACCGACGCTGCAGGTGGAGGTCGACCTCGAGAAGGCCAAGGCCGCCGGGATCAAGCCGGGCGACATCCGCCGGGCGGCGGCCACGCTGCTGTCGGGGGTGCAGGTCGGCAGCCTCTTCGAGGAGCAGAAGGTGTTCGACGTGGTGGTGTGGGGCACTCCCGCCATCCGCCAGAACGTGACCACCATCCGGGACCTGATGATCGACACGCCCAGCGGGCACGTGCGGCTCGGCGACGTCGCCGCCATCGACGTCAAGCCGGCGCCCAACGTCATCGAGCGCGACGCCGTCTCGCGCCGGATCGACGTCACCGCCGGCGTGTCCGGCCGGAGCCGCGACGCGGTGCTGGCCGACGTCCGATCGGCGCTGGCCAAGGTCGATTTCCCGCTCGAGTACCACTACGAGCTGGTCGGGAACTTCGCCCAACGCCAGGCGGTGCAGCACCGGCTCGCGCTCGTGGGGATCTTCGTCGCCATCGGGATCTTCCTGCTGCTGCAAGCGTCGTTCGGGAGCTGGCGGCTGGCGGCGCTGTCGTTCTTCACCCTGCCGCTGGCCCTGGTGGGCGGGGCGGTGGCGATCTGGATCGACGGGGGCAGCATCGAGCTCGGGTCCCTGGTCGGGCTGCTCACCGTCTTCGGCATCGCGGTGCGCAACGGCGTGCTGCTGATCAAGCACTTCCAGCACCTCGAACGGCATGAGGGCGAGGAGTTCGGCACCGATCTCGTGCTGCGGGGAGCACGCGAGCACCTGGGACCCATCCTGCTCACGGCCACGGCCACGGCGGCGCTGTTCTCGCCCTTCGTCTTCTTCGGCGACCTGCCCGGCAGCGAGATCATCAACCCGATGGGCGGCGTGATCCTGGGGGGCCTGGCCACCTCGACCGTCCTCAGCCTGTTCCTGGTGCCGGCGCTCTACCTGCGCTTCGGCTCCGGGCAGGGGGAGGAAACCGAGCTCGACCTGCGGGACCTGTGGGAGGTCGAAGTGGCCGAGCCCGCCCACTTCGCCAACGGCGCTCACGGGGCCAACGGAGCCAACGGCGCCAACGGCGCGCCGCCCGTCCCGGCCGAGCCGGCCCCGGCCACGACGAACGGCTGACTGAGATGATGCGCTCGATCGTCGCCGCCAGCCTCAGGTTCCGGTTCCTGGTCATCGCGCTGGCCGCCGGGCTGATGTTCGCCGGCGTGGCCCAGCTCAAGCACGCGCCCGTCGATGTCTTCCCCGAGTTCGCGCCGCCCAAGGTGGAGGTGCAGACTCCGTCGCTCGGGCTGTCGCCGTCGGAGGTGGAGTCGCTCGTCACCGTGCCGCTCGAGGAAGCGCTCAACGGCGTGCCCGGGCTCGACGTGATCCGTTCCAAGTCGGTGCCGCAGCTGTCGTCGATCGAGATGATCTTCAAGCCGGGCACCGACCAGCTCCACGCCCGCCAGTGGGTCTCGGAACGGTTGGCCGAGACCATGGCCACCCTGCCCAACTGGGCCGGGCCGCCGGTCACGATCCAGCCGCTGTCGTCGACCAGCCGGGTCATGAAGATCGGGATCACCTCCAAGACCCTGAACCTCATGCAGCAGTCGATGATGTCGTACTGGACGATCCGGTCCCGGATCCTCCGGGTGCCCGGTGTGGCCAACGTCCCGATCTTCGGCGAGCGGCTCCAGCTGATGCAGGTCCAGCTCGACCCGGAGCGGCTGGCGGCCAACAACGTGTCCATCGACAAGGCGATGGAGGCCACCGCGGGGGCGCTCGACTCCAACCTGCTGCGGTTCTCCAGCGGCGCCAGCGTGGTCGGCACCGGCGGCTTCGTCGAGACGCCCAGCCAGCGGCTCACCGTCCGGCACATCCTCCCGATCACCACCGCCGACGACATGTCCCAGGTCGTCGTCGAGGAACGGGAGGGGAAGACGCCGCTGCGGCTGGCCGACGTGGCCGAGGTCAAGGAAGCTGAGCAGCCGCTCATCGGCGACGCCGTCATCAACAGCGGGCCCGGCCTCATGCTGATCGTCGAGAAGCTGCCGTGGGCCAACACGCTCGACGTGACCAAGGGCATCGAGAAGGCGCTGGCCGACCTGAAGCCCGGCCTGGGCGACCTGCAGATCGACCCCACCATCTTCCGTCCCGCCGACTTCATCCAGACCGCCCTGCACAACCTCGGCCACGCGCTGGTCCTCGGCTCGCTGCTCATGATCCTCATGCTGTTCTTCTTCCTCTGGGAATGGCGGGTGGCGCTCATCAGCGTGGTGGCCATGCCGCTGTCCCTGGTGGGAGCGCTGCTCGTCCTCCACTGGCGGGGAACGACGATCAACACGATGATCCTCGCCGGGCTCGTCATCGCCCTCGGCGACGTGGTCGACGACGCCATCATCGACATCGAGAACGTGGTCCGCCGACTACGCGAGCACCGAAAAGCCGGGAGTGACCGGTCGACGGCGGCCGTCATCCTCGGCGCTTCGGTCGAGGTGCGGGGCGCCATCATCCACGCCACCATCATCGAGGTCGTGGCCATCGTGCCGGTGTTCTTCATCGGCGGTCTGTCGGGCGCCTTCTTCCGGCCGCTCGTCCTCTCCTACGGCCTGGCGGTGATGGCCTCTCTGGCCGTGGCCCTGACCGTGACGCCGGCGCTGGCGCTCATCCTGCTCCGCAACGCGCCGCTCGAGCGGCGCGAGTCACCCCTCGTCCGGTGGCTCCACACCGGCTACGAACGGGCCCTGGCTCCCGTCATCCGCCACCCCCGGCCGGCCTTCGTGGCCTCGGCGCTCGTCATCGCCGTCGGTGCCGGAATCCTCCCCCGCCTCGGTGAGGAGCTCTTCCCGGCGTTCAAGGAGAACGACTTCCTGATCCACTGGGTGACGAAACCGGGCACCTCCCTTCCGGAGGAGCGCCGCATCGTCACCGCCGCCAGCAAGGAGCTCCGCCAGATCCCCGGAGTCCGCAACTTCGGCTCCCACATCGGCCAGGCGCTGTCGGCCGACGAGGTGGGCGGCGCCGACTTCGGCGAGAACTGGATCAGCGTCGCCCCGAAAGCCGACTACAGCAAGACGGTCGACAAGGTCCAGGAGGTGGTCGACGGCTACCCGGGTCTCTTCCGCAACGTCGAGACCTACCTGAACGAGCGGATCGAGGAGGTCCTCACCGGTTCCGGCGAGGCCATCGTGGTCCGCATCTTCGGCAACGATCTGGCCACGCTGCGCAGCAAGGCGGCGGAGGTGACGAAGGCGCTGTCCACGGTCCCGGGGATCGCCGACCTCAACCCCGAGCTGCAGACCCTGGTGCCGCACGTGCAGGTCCAGGTCGACCTGGCCACCGTCGAGAAGT
>JAUZEY010000438.1 GCA_030838785.1 Actinomycetota bacterium
GCCCGGGAGACTGGGGCCCGGGAGACTGGGGCCCGGGCGTTGACACGGGCCCGGCTGGGCGTCCCTCCGGAGCAGCCGATGGTCCTGATCGTGGCCGGGTCGTGGGGCATCGGCGACATCCCGGCCACGGTGGCGCCGCTGGTGGCCGACGGCCGCTTCGCCGTCGTGACCGTCTGCGGCCACGACGACCGCCTCCGCCGCCGCCTCGACGAGCGGGGCCTGGGGCGGGTGCTGGGCTGGACGGACCAGATGCCGGCCGTCATGGCCGCCGCCGACGTCGTCGTCGAGAACGCCGGCGGGCTCACGTCGTTGGAGGCCTTCGCCACCGGCGTCCCCGTCGTCAGCTACCGGCCGATCCCCGGCCACGGTCGGGACAACGTCGCCTCGATGCGCCGGGCCGGTGTGACGACCGTCCCCGCCGACGACGCCGAGCTGGTGGCGGCGGTGGACCGGCTCAGCCGCCCCGGGCCCGAGCGGTCGGCCCAGCTGAAGGCGGCGGCGGCCATGTTCGACGCCGACCCCGTCGACGCCATCCTCGAGTTGGCCGCCACCGGCGTCCGGAGGCGCTGACACGACGGCGACGCCCGACGGCGGCCGGGCCCGCCGGTCGGATCGACCGGTCAGGTGATCGACCCGTTCAGGTGATCGGCCCTCAGGTGATCGGCCCTCAGGTGATCGACTTCGTGAACCCGCCGTCGATGTTGTAGGCCACCCCGGTCACGAAGCCGGCCCGCTCCGAGGCGAGGAAGGCGACGAGCCCGGCGACGTCGGCCGGGTCTCCGTACCGTTTGAGCGGCAACAGCTGGGCGAGCCGGCCGAACACCTCGTCCCGGCTCGACCCGCCGCCGGCGGCGATCATCGAGTCGGCCAGCCGGTCCCACAGCGGCGTGCGGATCAGCGCCGGGCACACCGAGTTGACCAGGATGTTGTCGCCGGCGAGTTCGGTGGCCATCGACTTCGAGAAGCACAGCAACGCCGCCTTCGCCGCCTCGTAGTCGACCAGCCCCGGAATCGGCGAATGGGCTCCTACGGCGTTGACGAACATGATGCGCCCCCCGCCGGAGCGGCGCATGTGGGGGACCACCGATCGGGTGAAGCGCACCGCGCTGTGGAGGTTGATGTCGAGGCACGCCTGCCACTCGTCCTCGGACGTGTCGAGGGTCCGGTTCGACCACGCCTCACCGGCGTTGTTCACCAGCACGTCGATCCGACCAAACCGCTCGATCACCTCGGCCACGACCCGTTCCACGTCGTCGAGGCGGGTCACGTCGGCGGGGATCCCGAAGGACTGCGCCGCCCGGCTGCGCAGCGCGGCCACCGCCTCGTCCAACGCCGCCCGGCCCCGGGCACAGATGGCCACCGCGCTTCCCTCGGCGGCGAACTCCTCGGCGATCGCCCGGCCGATCCCCCTGCTCGCCGCCGTGACCAGCACCGTCTTGCCCGCCAACCCGAGATCCATCGCCGAACCCTTCCTGTGCGCCGAATCCCGGATCGTACGTCGGGTTGCGGTGCCGCCGGACACGACTCCTGCGAGCCGGGCGTCCCGACGTCCGCGACGCCCCGACGGCTCGGACGCACCGCGGCGTCGCTCCGGCGCCGATGCGGGCCGACGACCGCTCAGTGGCGCCCGGCCGGCGCCGTCGTCGCCGTTGTCGTCGTCGCCGTCCCCGGCGTGCTGCCCCCGAGTTGCTGCAGGGCGGCGAGGGCGTCGTCGAGGGTCCGCACGGTGATGATCCGCATCGACCCGGCGTGAGACTTGGCGTCGTGTTCCTCGTCGGGGGGTACGAGGAACGCCACCGCGCCGGCCCGCCGGGCGGTCACCGCCTTCTGGGCCGCGCCGCCGACCGGGCCGACGCGGCCCTGGTCGTCGATGGTGCCGGTGACGGCGACCTTGCGGCCGCCGGTCAGGTCCCCGGCGGAGAGGTCGTCGATCAGGGCCAGGGTGAAGGCCAGGCCCGCCGACGGACCGCTGACCTGACCGGTGTCGATGCTGACCTTGACCGTGGAGTCGTAGCGGAGGTCCTTTGTCTGGAGCCCGATCCCGACCCGGGGTCTGCCCGTGCCGTCATCGCCGGCCGGGACGTCGACCGTCTGCGTCCCGCTGGCGCGCCCGATGGTGAACACGACGGTGTCGCCGGGTTTGTGGCGCTGGACGGCACTGACCAGCTGCTCGGCCAGCGTGACCGCCATGCCGTCGACGGCGGTGATCACGTCGCCCGTCCGCAGCTTGCCGTCCGCCGGACCCTGCGGGGTGACCTGGACCACCGCCACCCCGCTGCCGTGGGCGGTCACCGGGTAGCCGAGTCGCTCGAGGGCCACCTTGGTGGCGGTCAGCTTCGAGTCCGTCATGGCCTGGACGTTCTCCTGGTTGTACGTCTTCTGGGGCGTGCCGCCGGTGATGTCCCGCTGGGAGACCACGGCGTCGTCCCGGCTCAGCCAGCCCCGCAGCACGGCGAGGACGTTGGCGTCGCCGAGAAGGCTCACCGTGGTGAAGAGGACCTGGCCCCGGTGCTGGAAGCTCGGCGCACCGTCGACCTTGACCAGGGGCTCCACCGCGGTGGCGCTCCCGGGGCTCAGGACGTAGTACGGGACTTTGACGAGTTGGCCCGCCAGCACCATGGCCACCGCCACGACGCCGGCGACGGGCGCGAGCCAGCTCCGGCGCCGCCGGCGTCGGGCCGCGGGCGGGCCGTCAGGCACGATGGCGGGCTCTTCGCCTGTCGGGGGAGGGACGGGTTGGATGGAGCGGCTCCGTGGGTCGGTTCGGCCGGGAGCGTACCGGCCCGTCCGCACGATGCCCCGTCACGCCCCGCTTCGAGGGCGTCCGGCGCCCACCGTCACCGCGTCGGGCCGGCGAGCCCGCAACGGGACAGCCAGTCGTGGGAGTGATCGCCGAACGGGCCCTGGAGGGGAGCGGGCTGGCCGCCCGCCCAATAGCCGGCGGCCGCCGAGGGGAGTTGGGCGGGGTTCCCGACCGCGACGAGACCGAGAACCAGCGGTTCGAAGAGGGCCCCCTGCACGACGCAGGCCGGCGTCGAGGTGGGTGTCGGGGCGGTCGGACCGACGACGGCCGCCGGTGCGGCGGGTGCGGGCATCGCGCCGGCCGGCGCCGCGGTGGCGGCCGCCGCCATGGACACGACCCCGACCGTGAGACCGGCGATGGTCGCCCGGCCCAGGGAGCGGTTGAATCGAGACATCGTTCTGCACCTCCGGGTGGGTTGCGGGCTGGCGGGGCCCCAGCCCGACGGAACGCATCGGCGGTGTTGCACGCTGCCCCGCATCGTGGGGCCACTGTCGCACGGTACGGCCACCTGTCGACATGTCCTTTCGAACCATCCCCCCTGTCCGTTGGAACCTTCCTCGGAGCCGGGCACAACACGGTGTGCCGGATCAGTGGTGCAGGATCAGTGGTGCCGGATCAGTGGCGCCGGATCAGTGGTGCCGGATCAGTGGTGGCAGTGGCTGGTGGACTCCATGACGAAGGTGCCCCGGGCCGAGAGACCGACACCGAGGTGCTGCAGCTCACGGGTGCCGGCGTTGGCGAACGACACCTTGACCCGCCGGGCGGAGGGGACGGTGACGGTGGCCGTCCACCCGGAGGCCGCCGCGGTCGAGCCGACGGTCAGGGTCACCGCGTCGGGGCGCTTGATGACGACGGAGCCCGCCGAGCCGGCCTGCACGGTGATCTGGGCCCCGATGGCGGGGGCGTTCGCCTTGGTCTTGGTGCTCGGATCACACGCCAGTCTGGTGTGGACCGGAGGTGGGGTCGTCCCGGTGGCCGCGAACGACGGAGCGGCGAAGAGGGACAGGGCGAGCGCGGCCGACCCGATGACGACGAGTCGATGACGACGGATCATGAGGTGGTTCCTTTCGTGACGGTGCGGGAGAAAGGGGCCGGAGGCGTCCGGGGCCCGCCGCCCCCAGACGGCGGGCCCCGGGTGGGGTGGGCCAGTGGGGCCCCGGTCGGGGTGACTAGGTGTCGAGGGTGGCGGCGAACACGATGGGGTGCGCCGGCGGCGTGGCGCCCAGGGATCCGGCGAAGGGCTTGTCGGAGAAGTCGAAGACGCCGCCGTCGGCTGCGACCATGAGGTAGCCGTCGCCGTAGCGGACCATGCCGACCACCGGCTTGTTGAGCTTGGTGGAGCCCATGGAGCCCTTGAAGGCGGCGTCACCGAAGGCGAAGATCCCGCCGTCGGAGGCCACCAGCCAGTAGCCACCGTTGTCCCGTGTCGGGACCAGGGACTGGACGGGCTGGTTGAGCTTGAGCGAGCCGGTGGAGCCGTGGAAGGCGGCGTCACCGAAGGCGAACACGCCGCCGTCGGAACCGACCATGAAGTAGCCCTTGCCGGTGGGGGTGGGCACCGAGCTCTGGATGGCGCCGTTCAGGCTGAGCTTGGACAGGTCACCGAAGTTCTGGGCGTCCCCGAAGGGGAAGACCCGGCCCTTGGTGGTGAAGATCCAGTAGCCCTGGCCCGACGGGGTGGCGGAGAGGCTGGTCACCTTCTCGTGGGTCCCGAGGGTGTTGGCGGCGAGGTTGCCGAGGGGCTTGGCGTCGCCGTAGGAGTAGACGTCGCCGGCCTCGTCGACGATCCAGTAGCCGTTGAAGCTCGGGGTCGTCTCGATATGGGTGGCCTTCACGCCGGCGGGCAGGTTGGCGCTGGCGTCGCCGAGGTTGCGGGCCTGACCGAAGGCGAACACCTTGGCGTCGTTGCCGAGCATCCAGTAGCCGGACTGGCCGCCGGCCGGCGGGGCGAGCGTGCCGCCGAGGGTGCCCGGGGTGCCGGGGGTGCCGGGCGTGCCGGGGGTGGCGCTGCTCGAGGTCGAGCCGGGGGCGTTGGCGGCGTTGAAGATGACCCGGATGCGGTTGTCCTTCTGGTCGGCGATATAGAGGTTGCCGTCCTTGAGGAGCAGGTCGTGGGGCCAGTTGAAGCGGGCCTGCAGGGCCGGCGTCGGGCCGGGGTCGCCGGCGATGGCGCCGCGGCCCTGGCTCGTGCCGTCGCCGCCGATGGTGGTGATGTTCCCCTGCGGGTCGATGCGCCGTATCCGGGCGCCGAGCGTCTCGGCCACGAAGATGTTGCCGGCGGCGTCGACGATGATGCCCCGGGGGCCGTTGAGGTGGGCGGCGGCGGCCGGGCCGCCGTCACCGGCGGAGTCCCCCGTCAGCTTCGTGCCGGGCGCCGCCTGCGCCGCGGCGTTGGCGTCGCCGGCGATGGTGTGGATGATCCCGTCCGGCGTGATCTTGCGGATGAGGTTGTTGTCGGTGTCGGAGATGTACATCGTGCCGTCGGGGGCGAGGAACATGCCCTTGGGGCTGTTCAGGTTGGCGCTCTTGGCCGGGCCGCCGTCGCCGCCGTAACGCTTCGACTGGATGTTGCCGGCCACGGTCTTGACGATCAGCGGGTTGGCCTTCAGGTCGATGGACCGGATCATGTTGTGCGCCGTGTCGCAGAAGTACAGGACGTCGTTCACGACCATCATCTGCTTCGGGTCCTGGATGCCGGCGCTGGCCACGGCCACGTTGTCGCCCGGCGCCGTCGTCTTGAGGCCCGTCCCGGCGAACAGCGCGATCTTGCCCGTGGTGTCGATGCGCCGGATCCGGTTGTTCTGGCTGTCGGAGACGTAGAGGTTGCCGGCCGAGTCGAGGGCGATGCCGTGGGGTTGGTTGAACCGGGCCTGCGCCGCCGGGCCGCCGTCACCGCAGTTGTCGGTGGAAGAGGCGACACACGGCGTCGGGTTGCCGTTGGCGTCCGGGGTCGGGTTGCCGGCCACGGTGGTGATCGTCCCGGCGGCGTCGACCTTGCGGATCCGTTCGTTCAACGAGTCGGCGATGTAGAGGTCGCCGTTGGGGGCCATCACGAAGGCGCGGGGGTCGTAGAGGCCCGCCGCGGTGGCCGGTCCGCCGTCGCCGGCGAAGCCGCCCTGGGCGAACCCCTGCATCGAACCGGCGATGGTGCGGATGGTGCCCGGGGGATCCCCGGGGTCGGCATGGGCGCCGGTCGCGAACCCGAGACCGGCGAGGGTGAGACACGAGGCGGCGGCGGCCACCAGGCAGCGCCGCATCGGCGAGCTGGACCGCCTGGCAGGGAAGAGAGACATGTCGATGACTCCTCAAGGGGGGTGCGAGAAGACGAGCGCGTTCCACTACGGGAGACAATTTCGTGTTCCCACCTTCGGAATCCTGCTCGCTCATTTTCGCGATAACCCGAGGTCCAACTCCCGGGCCACTCGGATCATTTACCGCTCACCTATATGAAATAAAGCTCAAGTCCAATTGCCCGGTTTGCCGGGAAAAACCCTCCCGAAACGGGGCAGACGTACCACATCAGCACCGTATCGACGCCATCTCATCGTTGTTTCATCCGCCAGGACGTAGCGTTCGCCGAATCCAAATACGGATGGCGGGAAGTGCCGCCGCTCCGGTGGGCCTCCTGCTCTTTTGACCTCACCGCTGCTTCATCGGGGTGGCCGTAAGGTCCGCGCCGGACGCACCGGCCGGGAGCCGGGCCGCCTCCGGCACGTCTGGGGATGTGCCTTCTCCGTCGCTCGCCGCCGCGACGGCGCCACGGCGGCGAACCCCGGCTGGGGAAAGGAAGAAACCCGTGCGCACGCATCGACCCCTCGTCCACTCCACGCTGTTCCCGCTCCTCGTCGTCGCCGCCACGACGATCACGGGCTTCGGCGTGGCGACCGACCCGGCGCTGGCCTCCACCACGTCGTCCACGACGACCAGGGCGCCGACCACGACCACCACTGCCCGGTCGGCGACGACCACCACCGCTCCGGCGGCGACGACGACCACCGCTCCGGCGAGCACGACGACCAACGCTCCGGCGGCGACGACGACCACCTCTCCGGCGAGCACGA
>JAUZEY010000285.1 GCA_030838785.1 Actinomycetota bacterium
CGGCGGACGGCCGCCCGCAACCAGCGGCTCCCCAACGGGACCACCTCGAGCAGCTCACGGGCACAGGCGTCGGCGTCCACCGTGCCCCACTCTATTGAGCCTGCGCCGTCGGGTCAGGGGTGGATCAGCAGGGGGATGCCCCGGAACAGCACCGCACCGAGGACTCCGTAGAACGTGACCGGACCCACCGTGGCGGCGAGGGCGCGGCGGCGGGCCTCCCGGGCGACGTAGAGGTGCGAGATCTGGTGGTAGGCGCTCAGGTAGCTGAGACCTCCGGCCACGAGGGCCACTCCGGCGAGGACGGCGATCAGACCGCTCGGCATGCGGGCACTCCCTTCTACTCGTAACGCAGCGCTTCGATAGGGGTGAGGGCGGCCGCCCGGCTGGCGGGATAGGCGCCGAAGAACACCCCGATCAGGACGGAGACGCCGAAGGACAGCCCGACGGTGCCGGGGGACACGATGGGCTGGACGGCGGCGATTCGGAGCTGGCCGAGCAGGACGCCGGTCACGCTGCCGAGGACGCCGCCGAGCCCCGCCAGCAGGACCGCCTCGGCCAGGAACTGGAGCATGATGTCGCTGGTGAAGGCGCCGAGCGACTTGCGGATTCCGATCTCCCGGGTCCGTTCGGTGACCGTGACCAGCATGATGTTCATCACGCCGATCCCGCCGATGAGCAGCGTGATGCCGGCCACGATGGCGAGGAGGGTCCGGAAGGACCGGGCCGTCGCCTTGCCGGCGGCGAGGAGATCGGCGGCGTTGAACACCTTGAAGTCGGGGGGGTCGCCGGCTCTGATGTTGTGGGTCTGGCGCAGCGTTGTGTTGATCTCGGTCACGGCGGCCGTGATCCTGTTCTGGGAGACCGCCTGCACGCCGATCGCCGTGAACGAGTCGATCGGGCCGACGACGTTGTCGATGACGGTGGACATGGGGGCGAAGATGACGTCGTCCTGGTCCTGAAGCCCGTTCGACCCCCGGCGATCGAGCACGCCCACGATCTGGAACGGTACCTGGTTGAACTGGATCGTCTGGCCGACGGGGTTGACGCCCTTGCCGAAGATGTGGTCGACGACGGTGAGCCCGATGGCGGCCACCTTGGCCCGGCCCGCCTGGTCCCCGTCGTTGAACCACCGACCCTTCTGGACCCGGATGTTGCGGATCTCGCCGAAGACGGGCTCGGCCCCGATGAACGACCCGAGGCTGTAGGTCGTCCCGCCCCAGGTCACCGTCCCGGCGGTGCTGGTGATGGGCGACACGATTTTCACGCTCGGGGCCCGGCCCGGGTCCGACAGCGCCTTGACGTCGGCCCGGGTGAGCTTGATCTGCCGGGCGTTGGTGCCGCCCCGGTCCTGTCCGCCGGCGTTCTTCTCGTTGAGGACGTAGACGGCGTTGGTCCCGAGCTTGCCGATCTGGCCCTGGACCTGGTTGGAGATGCCCGCCCCCACCGCCACGAGCAGGATGACGGCGGCCGTCCCGATCAGGATCCCCAGCATGGTGAGGGTCGACCGCATCCGGTTGGCCAGGATGCCCCGGAGGGCGACCCGCAGGCTGTCGGGCGTCACGCGATCGCCTCCTCGGCCTCCCGCGGCTCGGCCCCGGTGAGATCGATCAGGTTGGGCGGCTCGCCCTGAACGGGGGCGTTGCGGACGTCGGAGGAGATCCGCCCGTCGGTCAGCACGACCACCCGCTTGGCGTGGTCGGCGACCTCGGTCTCGTGGGTGATGAGGACGACCGTGCGGCCGGCGGCGTTGAGCTGGCCGAAGATCTGGAGGACCTCCGCGGTCGAGGTCGGGTCGAGGTTGCCGGTGGGCTCGTCGCCGAGGACGACGGAAGGGCCGGTGACGATGGCCCGGGCGATCGCCACCCGTTGCTGCTGGCCGCCGGACAGCTCGTTGGGCATGTGATGGGTCCGTTCCCCCAGCCCGACCAGCCCCAGCGCCGTCAGGGCCCGCCGGCGCCGCTCGGCCTTGGGCACCCCGGCGTAGACCAGCGGGAGCTCCACGTTGGCCTGCGCCGACGTCCGCTTCACCAGGTTGAAGCTCTGGTACACGAACCCGAGGTAGCGGTTTCGCACCTCCGCCAGCTGGTTCTGGTCGAGCTCGGAGACGTCGACGCCGCTGATGAGATACCGCCCCGCCGTCGGGATATCGAGGCAGCCCAGGATGTTGAGCATGGTGCTCTTCCCGCTCCCGGAGTGCCCCATGATGGCCACGTAGTCGCCCTGCTCGACCGCCATCGACACCCCCTTGAGGACGTGCACCTGCAGCGGCCCGGGGTTGTAGATCTTGTGGACGTCGTCGAGCAGCAGGACGGGCGAGTCCCCGCCCACGCCGGGCACGGCTTCCATGCGCATCTTCTCCTCCGGTGGCACCAGACGATCCCGGTCGTCCCAACCGGGCCGCACGGAAGTTTATTCGTCTCACGAAGTGTTCGGGAATCGAACACTAACGCAGATGCCCGCTACCGCCGAATGATGGGTCGTCCTCAGGCACCCGGGCACCTGTGCCTACCCCCAGTCCGCTACAACGGGGGCATGGCCTCGTACTACGACGTGCTCGGCGT
>JAUZEY010000485.1 GCA_030838785.1 Actinomycetota bacterium
GGGCGTGAACCCGATGCCGCTCACGACGCAGCGCCAGGCCGGCTACCCCGAGAACGCCCGGTGGTCGAAGGAGGGCGTGGTCTTCGCCACCATCAACGCCCCCGGGCCGGGCGACGACATCAGCAACCAAGACGAGTCGGGGCCCCGGCGGGTGGCCAACCTGGCCTGGCTCCAGACCGCCTTCGACCAGGCGCAGTCGACCGACGCCCCGGCGGTGATGATCATCTGGCAGGCCGACCCCTGGTTCTCCACGCCGGGCCACGACTTCTCCGCGACGTGGAAGTACCTCGTCGAGGCGCTCAAGGAACGCACCGCCGCCTTCAAGAAGCCGGTGGTGCTGGTCCACGGCGACTCGCACATCTTCCGGATCGACAACCCGTTCGACGATCCGAACACCCCCGCCGTGGAGCTCCCCAACTTCACCCGGGTCGAGACCCATGCCCTGGCCGGCGACGCCGCCAACTGGGTCCGGGTCACGGTCGACCCGGCCGACCCCCGGGTCTTCACGTTCGCCACCCAGCACGCCGGCTGACCCGGCGGACCGATTGGGGTGGTTCCTTCCGCCCCTTTCGGCAGGAGGGGACGGGCTCCCCGCAGAAACAGTCCAGGTCAGATCCCCCAACTGACGAGGTCCCTCCGTGCCCCATCTCCCGCTCGCGGCCATGTCACTGACCGACGTCGAGCTCACGCGCTTCTTCGTCGCCATCGTCGGGCTCATGGGTCTGGCCCACTTCATGGGCAGCCTGTTCGGGCGGCTCCACATGCCCCGGGTGATCGGCGAGATCGCCGGCGGCCTGGTCCTCGGCCCCACGGTCCTCGGGGCCCTCGCCCCCGGCGCCTACAGGTGGACGTTCACCGCCTTCCCCGAAGAAGGGAAGTTGCTGGCCATGGCCAGCGAGTTCGGCGTCGTGCTCCTCATGTTCATGTCGGGCATGGAGATCAAGGCCCGCTTCGCCCGGGAGGACCGCAAGGTCGCCTTCCCGCTCCTGGCCGGCGCCACGCTGCTGCCGTTCCTGCTCGGCGTCGCCGCCCCCCGGTTCTTCAACTTCAAGCCCTACATGGGCCCGGCGGGCAACATCAGCTCGCTGACGATCATCATCGGGATCGCCGTCGCCATCACCTCGATCCCGGTGATCTCCAAGATCTTCCTCGATCTCGGGATCATGCACACCCGCTTCGCCCGGATCTGCCTGACCGTGGCCACGGTGGAAGATATTGCACTCTGGGGCCTTTTGGCCGTGGCCATCTCGCTGTCGAAGTCGGCCCACCCGTCGATGTACACGCTGATCAAGACGCCCGTCATCACGATCGTCTTCTTCTTCGTGGCCATGGTGCTGCTGCCCCGGCTGCTCAACGGTCTGCGCCACACCCCGGCCCGCAACCTGGTCGAGAACCGGCCGGTGCGCTTCGCCCTCCTCAGTTGCTTCGCCATGGTGGCGATTTCCGAGCTCCTCGGCGTGAAGGACATCTTCGGCGCCCTCCTGGCCGGCATGGCCATCTGCCGGCTGCCCAACGAGGTCGTCGACGTCGTACGTACCAAGGTGAAAGCCTTCGCCCTCGTCTTCTTCACCCCCGTCTACTTCGCCATCGTCGGCCTGAAGCTCGACCTGCTCAAGAGCTTCGACCTCTGGTTCTTCCTCGGTTTCTTCCTGTTCTGCACCGTCGTCAAGACCCTCGCCACCGCCGTGGCCGGCCGGCTCAGCACCGGCGACTGGCTGTCGACGGCCAACCTGGCCGCGGCGCTCAACGCCCGGGGCGGGCCCGGCATCGTCCTCGCCTCGGTGGCCTTCGACGCCAAGATCATCGACGAGCGGTTCTTCATCACCCTCGTCCTCACCGCCGTGGTGACGTCGCTCTTCGCCGGTGGCTGGTTCCGCTACGTGCTGGGCAAGGGCTGGCCGCTGCTGCGGGTGCGGGGCGAGGCCCTGCCCGAAGACGACGACGACGCCACTGGCTCAGGCGCCCCGGGCGCGGCAGATGGCGCGGACGGCGTTCCGCTGGCACCCGTCACGCCCCTGGCGAACCGCCCGAGCGGTCCGTCGAAGGAGCCCGTCCGTTGAGCGCCCTCCGTCAGTCCGACGTCGAACGCCGGTCGCCGCGACCGGCCCCCGTTCCCGGGGCACCGTCGCGGGGCCCGATCCACGTCGCCGGCATGGCCCGGGCGGGGACGAGCTGGGTGGCCGAGATGCTGCGGGCCGCCGGCGGGTTCGTGCACCTCAACGAGCCGTTCAACCCCAAGCGGCCGCCGGGCCAGTCGCCGGGCATCCTCAACGCCCCGGTGCCGGTCGGGTACGTCTACGTCGCCGAACACAACGCCGACGTCTTCCGGCCGGCGCTGCACGACACGTTCCGGTTCCGCTACCGCCACCTCGCCGAGCTGCGCCAGAACCACTCCTGGTTCGACCTGGCCAAGATGGCCAAGTACTCGAGCGCCTTCACCGTGGGAGCCCTGCGGGGCAAGCGGCCGCTGCTCGACGACCCCTACGCCTCGCTGGCCGCACCGTGGATCGCCGAGGAGTTCGACGGGCAGGTCGCCGTCCTCGTCCGCCACCCGGCCGCCATCGTGGCCAGCTACCGCAAGCTCGGCTACCGGGCCCACTTCCGCCACTTCCTCGACCAGCCCCAGCTCATGGCCGACCACCTCGAGCCGTGGCGGGCCGAGATGGAGGCCCTCGTCGACACCGACGACCGGGTCGCCCAGGTGGCCACCTTCTGGACGATGCTGCACCGGGTCCTGGCCGACATGGTCGACCGGTCGGACCGGCTCCACGTCGTCCGCTACGAGGACCTCTGCGCCGACCCCGAAGGCGAGTACGAGCGCCTCTTCACCCGGATGGGCCTGGAGTTCAACGCCGCCGCCCGGGCCGAGGTCGTGGCCGGCACCCAGGGCAGTTCGAAGAACCAGTCGCACTCCTGGCGGGTCTCCCGCCAGGGCGGCCTGTCCCGCACCGCCTTCCGGCCCATGGACTCCAAGGCCATGATCTCGGCCTGGAAGAAGACGATCTCCCCCGGCGAAGCGGCCCGCATCCGGGTCATCACCGGCTCCGTGGCCGACCGCTTCTACACCGGCGCCGACTGGTAGGCCACCGCCGCTGAACCGGCGTTCTTTTCCGACACCCGCCTGTCCGAAAAGAGCGCCGGTTCGTACCGGGGCTAGACATCGGGGCATGTCGCTCCGTCCGTGTGCCGGGTTGCTGTTGACGGGCGGCGCGAGCCGGCGCATGGGGACGGACAAGGCCCTCATCGAGGTGGACGGGCAGCGCCTGGCGGAGCGGGCCGCGGCGGCCCTGTCGGCCGTGGCCGACCCGGTCGTGGAGGTGGGCCCCGGATGGTCGGGACTGCCGAGCGTGCGCGAGGACCCGCCGGGCGGCGGACCGCTGGCGGCGGTGGCGGCCGGCGCGGCCGCCGTCCGGCGGGCGGGCCACGACGGGCCGGTCCTCGTGCTGGCCGTCGACATGCCCCGGGTCGGCGTGGACCTGCTCCGGCTGCTGGCCGGGCGGGACGGACCGGCCACCGCCGTGCCCCGGGCCGGCGGGCACCCTCAGCCGCTATGCGCCCGCTACGGCCCCGACGCGCTGGTCGCCGTCGACCGGCTGCTGGCCGCCGGCGGACGATCGCTGCGGGGCCTGCTGGAGGCGATGGACACCCGGGGCGAGGTCGGCTGGGTGGAAGAGGACGAGTGGAGGCGTGTAGCCGACCCCGAGGCGCTGTCCGACGTCGACACGCCCGACGACCTGCGTCGCCTCCTGGGCGGGCCATGATGGTGGGCGATGCCGTCGTCGCCGTCCTCGCCCGCCGCTGCTTCCCCGGCGCCTGATCCGGGGCCGGGCGCCGGGCCTCCCGCCGGGCCGGCGGCCGCGGGGCCGGAGCCGCCGCCCGTCCGCAGGACAGTGACGCCGACCCGGGCCGTGGCCTGGCGCGACGGGAAGGCCATCGAGCGCCCCGAACGGCTGGCTACCGAGGAGCCGATGGAGATCCGGGCCGGCGGGCCGGGCCAGGAGCCGGCCAGCGTGGCCGTGACGATGCGGACGCCGGGCCACGACTTCGAGCTCGCCGTGGGCTTCCTGGTCGGCGAGGGCCTGGTCCGCAGCCGGG
>JAUZEY010000525.1 GCA_030838785.1 Actinomycetota bacterium
GATGGCATCCCGCAGGGCGGCCTGGGCGTGGCGGTCATGGCGTGAGCTCTCTCGGCGCAGCCGGTCGATGGCCCGGTTCCGGGCGGTGGTGGTGATCCAGGCCCCCGGGTTCGGGGGCAGGCCGGCGGTCGGCCACCGCTCGATGGCCACGGCGAAGGCGTCCTGGACCGCCTCCTCGGCGATGTCGATGTCACCGAAGAGGCGGACCAGGGTGGCCACACTCCGGCCCGACTCGGCCCGGAAGATCGCCGCGATATCCAACACGGACCTTCGGTCCTAGACGTCGTCCTGGAAGGGCCGGACCTCGACGGGGGCCTGGCAGGCCACGGTGGCCCGGGCGGCGAGGGCCAGCGCCTCGTCGAGGTCGGCGCACTTGACGACCCAGAACCCGCCGAGCTGCTCCTTCGTCTCGGCGAACGGGCCGTCGGTGGTGATGACGTCGCCGGTGTCGCCCGCCCGCACGACGGTGGCGATATTGGCCGGGTGCAGCCCGCCGGCGAAGACCCAGTTCCCCGAGGCCTTGATCTCGTTGTTGAAGACGTCGACGGCCTTGTACATCTGCTCAATGACCTCGGCGGCCGGCTCTTCGGTGCCCTCGACCATGTACACGCTCATCAGGTACTGCGTCATCGGAAGCTCCTCTCCGGACCGGCACCGTGCCGGCCTTTCACCCCAGCTACGAACGGGCCGCACCGGAATCGACAGCCAACCAGAGATTCTTTCTGGCGTTCGAACTTTCCGGGACGGATGTGACTTCCTGCTCTAGATGAGGGGCTGTCGCGCCGAGGATCATCCGGGAAACTTCAGGTCTACGAGGTGGCTTATGTCCCGACGTCGGCGTCTTCAGGCTTTGTTCCCGGCCGTGACTCTCGTGGTGCTGGCCGGATGCGGCGGCGGAGGTGGGGGACCCCGGACGAAACAGGCCGGCGGCACGGCGGATGCGACGACCTCCACCACCTTCCGGCTGGCCGGTATGGACTTCCGGCCCGGCGACTGCGTGATCTGGGACCAGCAAGCGGGCCTCGCATTCGAGCGGAGCTCCAAGGTCGTTCCCTGCGAGGAACCGCATTTCTTCGAGGTGGCCGGCCGGCTGAATCTCGCCCATCTCGCCGCGTACCCCAGCGTCGCCGAGTGGAAGGAAATCAACGAGAATCGCGACTGCCCCGAGCTGGCCGAGCGATACTTCGGCTATCCGCTCGACCCCGACGGCCGGTTCGATGCCACCGGGATGGACCCGTACCCCGAGTCGTGGGCCGCCGGGGAGCGCTACGTGTGGTGCGGGCTGGCGGCCACGCCGTCGGCGGCCAATGACGATCCGAAGCAACACGACCCGATGACCGGGCGGGCCAAGGGGCAGGACCAGACCCGTCTGTGGGGCACCGGTGCGTGCCTGGCCGAAGACGTCAATCACCAGATCGTGGGCACCGTGCCCTGCACCGCTCCCCACGTGTACGAGGTCGTCGGGGCCGTGACCGTCGGGACCCGCTGGACTGCCCCGCCGCCGGCGTCCTCGAGTGAATGGGGTCGTGTCCTCGGCAGCGACTGTGCCGCCAAGACCCGGACCTATTTCGCCGGTGCGGTGCCTCCGGGGGTCATGAGCAACGTCCTCCCGTTCCGGGCTGAGAGCTGGAATGCCGGGCGCCGTACGGCGGAGTGCGTGGCCGCCCGCCTCGACTCAGCCAACCGGCCGATGACGCTCACCGCTTCGCTGCGTCCCGCCGGCTAGCCCGCTTCGCGTCACCTGGCCCGGGCCTGGCGGCGGCGTTCTTCCATCGCCGCCACGGCAGCCCAGTGGGCGTCGCCGACCCAGGTGGTGGCGAAGGAGGCGGTGGTGGCGGCGGCGAGGTCGGGCCGGGCGGCGGGGCGGGCGGCGTCGGCGGCGGCCTTGATTCCGACCAGCGCGTCGCGGGGGGCGCGGGCCATCCGTTCCAGGAGTTCCGTGAGGCGGTCGTCGAACTCGGGGCGGGGGACGACCTGCTCGACGAGGCCCCAGGCGGCGGCGGTCGGGGCGTCGATGGGAAGGCCGGTGGTCGTGAGGTAGAGGGCCCGGCCCCGGCCGACGACGGCCTGCAGCCGCTCGATGCCGCCCCAGGCGGGCATGATGCCGAGGTCGACCTGGTTGAAGGCGAGCTTCACGTCGTCGGCGGCGAGGCGGAAGTCGCAGGCGATCGCCACCTCGCACCCGCCGCCGAAGGCGTGGCCGTTCAAGGCCGCCACGACGGGGACGGGAAGGGAGGCGACCCGGTCGAGGAGGGTGCGCATCGTCATCGCCATGGCCTGGGCCTCGGCCTCGGTCCGGATGGAGGCCAGCTCCTTCAGGTCGCCGCCGGAGACGAAGACCCGCTCCCCCGCCCCCCGCAGGGCCACGACCCGGACATCGGACGCCGCCACCTCGTCGAGGGCCTCCCCGAGCTCGGCCATCGTGGGCCGGCTGATGGCGTTCTGCGCCTGCGGCCGGTCGATCACGATGATGGCGGCGCCGCCGATCCGCTCGACCCGCACGCCGGCGGGCGGCGTGGAGCCGGCCACCACGACCGGTGCGGTTGGGCCGGGCCCGGCGGCGTCTGCGGTCCCGCCGGATGGCCTGGCGGCGTCTGCGGTCACGTCGGCTGGTCGGGCGGCGGTTCCGGGCTCGGCGGCCTCAGGCTGACGCAACGTCGCTCCCTGTTCGGAGCGGCTCACGCCACCGTTGTCCGGGGGACACCCCCGGGCCACAGGGCCACAGGGCGGCCACTCCGGCGACCACCGCTTCGATCCCTGTGCCGGTCGGGAACACGGCGTCGACGCCGAGGTCGAGCAGGGCCTGGCGGTCGGAGGCCGGGATCGTGCCGCCGATCACCAGCTTGACGTCGTCGAGGCCGGCGGCGGCCAGGGCCTCGAGCACCTGGCGGGCCAGTCCGACGTGGGCGCCGGACAGGACCGACAGGCCGACGAGGTCGACGTCCTCCTGCAGGGCCAGCTCGGCGATCACGCCCACCTTCTGGCGGATACCGGTGTAGATGACCTCGTAGCCGGCGTCCCGCAGGGCGCGGGCCACGATCTTGGCTCCCCGGTCGTGGCCGTCGAGGCCGGGCTTGGCCACCAGCACCCGGCGGGGCGACGAGGCGGCCATCAGAAGACCACCGGCTGGCGGTACTCGCCCCACACGTCCCGCAGCGCGGAGGTGATCTCCCCCACCGTGGTGTAGGCCTCCACCGCTTCGACGAGGAGCGGCATGAGGTTCACGTCGGGTTGCCCGGCCGCCGTCTGGAGCTCCTTCAGCACCCGGCGCACGTCCGCCGAGCTCCGCGACGCCTTCACCGACGCGAGCCGGTCGAGTTGGCGCTGCCGCCCGTCGGCATCGAGACCGTAGATCTGCATGTCGGCCGGGGGCTCCTCGGTCTGGAAGATGTTGACGCCGACGATGGGCCGCTCGCCGCCCTCGACGAGTTTCTGGGCCTTCCACGCCTCTTCGGCGATGAGCCCCTGCACGTAGCCGTCCTCGATGGCCCGGACCATCCCGCCGTGATCGTCGAGGTCGGCCATGATCGCCACCAGCTGCTCCTCCATGGCGTCGGTCAGCGACTCCACGAACCACGACCCGCCCAGCGGGTCGACCGTGCGGGCCACTCCGGTCTCGTAGGCCAGCACCTGCTGCGTCCGCAGCGCCAGCGTGGCCGACTCCTCGGTGGGAAGGGCGAAGGGTTCGTCCCAGGCGGCGGTGAACATCGACTGCACCCCGCCCAGCACCGACGCCAGCGCCTGGTAGGCCACCCGCACGATGTTGTTCTGGGCCTGGGGGGCCTGGAGGGTGGAGCCGCCGGCCACGCAGCCCGTCCGGAACAGGCACGACGACTCGTTCTGCGCCCCCCACCGCTCCTTGACCAACCGGGCCCAGCGACGCCGCCCGGCCCGGTACTTGGCGATCTCCTCGAAGAAATCGTTGTGGGTGTAGAAGAAGAACGACACCTGGGGGGCGAACTCGTCGATCGTCATCCGGCCCCGCTCCAGCACGGCGTCGACGTAGGTCACGGCGTCGGACAGCGTGAACGCCATCTCCTGCGCCGCCGTGCACCCGGCGTCACGGAAGTGGGCCCCGGCGACCGAGATGGCGTTGTAGCGCGGCACGTGCTCGGCGCAGAACTCGATCGTGTCGACGATGAGGCGGATCGACGGTTCGGCGGGCCAGATCCACGTGCCCCGGGCCACGTACTCTTTCAGGATGTCGTTCTGGATCGTGCCCCTGAGCTTCTCCACCGGCACGCCCTGTTTCTTGCCCACCGCGATGTAGAAGGCCAGCATGATGGCCGCC
>JAUZEY010000531.1 GCA_030838785.1 Actinomycetota bacterium
AGTGCTGTTCATCTCAGACCTCGATCTTGACCATGCGGAGGATGACGGCGGTACCGATGGCGATCGACATGCCCGTGAAGGCGAGCACGGCGATGCCCCAGCCCTTGAAGAGAGGAGCCATGTAGCCGGGGCTCACGACCTGCACGGCGAAGAGCAGGAAGATCGGCATGGCGCCGAGCACCCACGCCGAGATTCGACCCTCGGCGGTGAGCACGGCGATCTCGCGGCGGATCTCCTCGCGGCTGCGGATGAAGTCGGCCAACGTGTGCAGCAGGTCGGCCAGCTTGCCGCCGACCGTCTGCTGGATGCGGATGGCCTGGACGACCCAGGCGAGGTCCTCGACCTCGAGTCGCTGCGCCATGCGCTCCAGGGCATCGACCAGGGGATCGCCGAGAGCCGTCTCGGCCACCACCCGCTCGAACTCCTGCGACAGCGGTGGCTCGCTCTCCTCGACCATGGACTGCACGGAGCGGAGCGCCGTGTGTCCGGCCTGGAGGGAGGAGGCGATGAGGGAGAGCGCCTCGGGCAGCTGCGCCTCGAAGGCCTTGCGTCGACGGGCCACCTTGAACTTCACGAAGTTCCAGGCCAGGAAGGGGCCGGCCACGGCTGAGATGACGCCCAGCAGTGGCTGGCCGGTGAAGAAGTACATGACCGCGCCGAGGGCGGCCCCGCCGCCGGCGGCGGCCAGGACGAACTCGCCGGGGCGCAGCGGCAGGCGGGCCCGCTCCAGCTGGCCGGCCACCCGCGCCATGAGGTTGAAGTGCTCGAGGCCTTCGGTGGCCAGCCCTACGGTGCGCTCCAGGAGGGCGGCCCGCGACTCGGTGACCGCCTCGATGGGGATGTCGCGCTCCCCGAAGGGGAGCTGGAGGATGGTGGCCAGATCGTCGTCGCGTTCCTTGGCCCGCTGCAGGAACGACACGACGGCCAGGGCCAGCCCGACTCCGACGGCCAGGGCGGCGAGGAGGGAGATCACCGGCGCGCTCCGGGCACCGGGCCGCCGCTGCGGGCGATCAGCTCGGCCACCGAGGGCACGGAACGGGTCTTGGAACGCACCTCCCGGGGCCGAACCGGAGCCTGGAAGACGCTGGCGGGGAGGTCGACGCCGGAGTGGACCAGGGCGTCGAGGAACTTCGGCCGCAGGCCGGCCGCCTCGATCTCGCCGACCTGGCGGCCGTCGACGGAGGTGCGGGGCACGTAGCGGAACAGCTGCTGGAGCAGGATGATGTCGCCCTCGAGGCCCTGGACCTCCTCGACGGAGATGATCCGCCGGGTGCCGTCGGACGCCCGCTCGAGCTGCACGATGATGTTGATGGCCGAGGCGATCTGCTCCCGGATGGCCCGCATCGGCAGGTCGAAGCCGGCCATCAGGACCATGGTCTCCAACCGGGACAGGGCGTCCCGGGCCGTGTTGGCGTGGACCGTCGTGATCGAACCGGCGTGGCCGGTGTTCATGGCCTGGAGCATGTCGAGGGCCTCGCCGCCCCGCACCTCGCCGACGACAATGCGGTCGGGCCGCATCCGCAGGGCGTTGCGGACGAGGTCGCGGATCCGCACCTCGCCCTTGCCTTCGGAGTTGGCCGGGCGCGACTCGAGCCGCACGATGTGGGGCTGCTGGAGCTGGAGCTCGGCGGCGTCCTCGATGGTGACGATGCGCTCCCGCTCGGGGATGAACGACGAGAGCACGTTGAGGGTGGTCGTCTTGCCGGTGCCCGTCCCGCCCGAGACGAGGACGTTGAGCTTGCCCCGGACGGCCGCCTCCAGGAACAGGGCCAGGTCCATCGTCATCGACCCGAAGTTGATGAGGTCGGCCACGGTGTAGGGGTCCTCGGCGAACTTCCGGATGGTCAGCACCGCGCCGTTGAGGGCCAGCGGCGGGACGACGGCGTTCACCCGGGAGCCGTCGGGGAGGCGGGCGTCGACCATCGGGCTCGACTCGTCGACCCGCCGTCCCACGGCGGTGACGATCTTGTCGATCACCTGGCGGTACTGGCCGTCGTCGGTGAAGGCCAGGTCGGTGGGCTCGATGACGCCCCGGCGCTCGACCCAGATCTGGTCGTAGGCGTTGCACATGATCTCGGTGACGGTGGGGTCGGCCAGCGGCGCGTCGAGGGGCCCGTAGCCGAGGATGTCGGAGAGGACCTCGGCCACGAACTTGGACCGCTCGACCGGGGAGATGCGGACGTCCTCCCGCTGCAGGGCCCGGTCGAGGGCCGCCTTGACTTCCTTGTCCAGCTCGGGGCCGACTCGCTTCGATCCGGTGAGGCGGGGGCCGAGGTCGGCCAGGACGAGGTCCCGCACCCGCTTCTTGGTGACCTCCCACCCGACGTTGCTCCGCTTGCGGGTCGACCGCTCGGCCGGCGGGGCCCCGTCCTTCGGGGCCGGTTCATGCCGTTCGGAGCGGGGCGTCGGGCCGGCGGGGGTGGGTCGGGTCGGTCGGGTCGGCCGCTCGGCCGGCTCGGGCGCGGGCTCAGGAGCGGGGGTGGCCCGCGGGGGGACGGGCTTCGTGGTCTTGGCCGCCTTGGCCGCCTTGGTGGCCTCGGCGGCGTCTTCGGACTCGACGGCGCCGAGGCGCTCGGAGAGTTTCATGAGGCATTCCCGGCGGCCATGTGCAGACTCCGGCCGAAGAGCTTGAAGCGGCCCTGGTTCTTGACCGGCTGCTCGAAGCCCTCGTTGGCTTTGGCCCGTTCGGCGTCGGGCAGGTATTCGAGGAGGCAGGCGGCGAGCTTGCGGGAGACCTCGGCGGTGGGATCGGAAGCGAGCACGGGCATCCCCATGTTGATGGACCGTGAGACTTCCTTGGCGTAGGGCAGGATGGCCTTGAAGCCCTGGGGGAAGAGCCGGGTGATCTGGCCGATGTCGAGGCCGACGTCGCGCTCGGCCTTGTTGAGGATCAGCGAGATGTTGTCGGACGGGATCCGCAGCTTGTCGAGCGTCTGGAGGAAGACGCCCAGGTTGCGGACGCTGGGCAGGTCGACCGTGGCCAACGAGAACAGATGCTCGCTGACGTCGAAGGCGGCCAGGACGATCTCCGTCAGAGCGGCCGGCGTGTCGACCACCAGGTAGTCACAGTGGCTCCGGAGGACGTCGAGGATGCGGGTCACGTCGGCCGGGCCGATGCGGTCGGCCTCGGCCGGATCCTTCGGAGCGGCGAGGACGGAGAAGCCGCCCTCGTGGGGGACGAGGAACTCGTCGAGGTGTTCGGCGAACTCGAAGTCTTCGTCGTCGCCGTCACGGTGGAGGGCGTCGTAGATCGTGTAGTTGGGCCGCAGCCGCAGGGCGGTGGAGACCTCGCCGAACTGGAGGTCGAGGTCGACCAGCACGACCTTCTTCCCGGTGTGGCGGGCCAGGAACAGCGCCATGTTGGTGGCCATGAAGGTCTTGCCGCAGCCGCCGGTGGCGGAGCTGACGGTGAATACCTGGGCCTGGGTGGGGACGGCCGGGCTGGTCGGGAAGGGGATCACCCCGGGCTGGGCCTTGGGGGTGACGCCCTCCAGTCGGCGGCCGCCGATGTCGAGCGCCCGCTCGAGGGCGATGACGAGGTCGTCCTGGTCGAATGGTAGGCGCAGAATGTCGTCTGCCCCAGCCTGGACAATCTCCCGGAGGCTGGCGTCGGGCCGGTCGGTGAAGGCCAGCACGATGGACGTGGCGGGGCACTCCTCATGGAGGGCGGCCAGGCGGCGCAGCCCGGAGCGGCTGGCCAGGGAGGGGCCGGCGAAGAGGACGGTGAACGGGCCCTGCTGGTGCAACACATCGCTGACGGCGCCGACCCGGTTGCAGGCGATGACCTCGACCGAGGGGTCGATGCCCTCGGCCGCTTCCCGGATGATGTCCGCCAGATCGGCGGAACGCTCGAGGACCAGGATCTTCGGCTTCACCATTCCCCCTAGAAGGCGTTCTTGTACGAGCGGCCGGGCGTCTGCGACGGCGCCTGGCCCTTGGGAACCAGCGTGAGCCACAGGGACTCGAACCGGGAGAAGAAGATGGCCTGCTCGGCTTGCGTGGCGTTGAGGGCCAGCAGGTAGGTGGCGTTGCCGGCCTCGGCGCCGGGGGCGGGGCCGGTCACGGCCAGGACCTGCACGGCGGGGAGGGCCAGCCTGGTGGTGGGGGGCGGGTTGGCCGGGTCGACCTGACCCTTCTCGACGTTGGCGTAGACGTTCACCGTGTCGCCGGCCTTGGCGTATCCGGCCAGGCCCGCCACGTATGGCACCTGCACGGCTACGGCCTGCTTGCCATCGGGGATGGTGAAGCTGGTCGGGGGGGCGGACGGGGCGGCGGCGTTCACGACCACGGTGCCCGCCTGGATCGTCGTGCTTGTGGTCGCGGCGGCGGACTTGTCCTTCGAGGTTCCACCCGATCCCGAAAGGGAGACGAACACCACCCCGGCGCCGATGACGAAGATGGCCAGACCGAGGATCAGCATCTGGGTGGATCGGCGCATCGCCATGGAGCCTCCGTGGGACGGGCGGGCGTGGCCGCAGGGTTCGGTTTCGGCAGCCCGGGCGCGCCGAGCAACCTTTGACTTCTTTTGTCGGCCGGGTTCTGGGCATCCCTGATAGCTCGGCCGGGTCATTTGGCGGTGGCGACCGGACTAGTGCCCGGGACGAGTGGGGCCATATCGATCGGCGGGGCGTTTAGCCAGGGGAACGTGCATGCGGCGGAGGCCGGACGGGGGAGGCGAAGCCGCCCAGAAACAACGCGACGGCGGCGGGCGGGGCCCGCATCTCGAGGATGCGAACCTCCGCCCGCCGCGAGGTTTGGTGGGGCTCATAGGCCAGCCGGGGTCGGGGCGGGGCCCGGCCGCGGCAGGGGCCCCCGATGAGCCGTTCGGGCGACCGGCGGCAGCGCCCGCCATGGCGCGCCGGCTCGGTCGCCGAACGATGCCGGTACCGGGGGAGGGAGAGATCGATGGGGGCCGGCTCGTCGTCCCGGGACTCCTCGTCAGGAGGGGTCGCCTCCGGCGCGACGGGGAGGGGTTCGGGCTCGACCGGGATAGAGGGCGAGAGCGCGTCGGCGGCAATGAACGGGACCGGCGGGGCGGGTGGCGACGCCGTCGGGGCCGGCGGGGGCGCGGGTGCGGCAACCGGTGCGCACGGGACGGCCATATACGGC
>JAUZEY010000566.1 GCA_030838785.1 Actinomycetota bacterium
CGCCGGAGACGACGACGAAGTCCGCGACCTGGAGATTCACCCGGGCCGCCTCGTGGTCGGCCAGCCGGAAGTCGGTGCGGAGACCGATCACGGGGACGCCGGAGGCCGCCGCCCAGCCGATCTCGGCCGCGGTACCGGAGTCGACGTCGGGCCCGTCGAGGACGGCGAGGACGGCGACCGCCTCGGACAGGAGCCGCAGGTTCCGGGCGCCGATCGTGCGGCTCATCTCGCCCAGCGCCTCGAGGCGGGCCGGTCCCGCTGGCAGCGCCAGGGTGGCGGCGACGGCGCCCGCCTCGTCGACCCAGGGGTCGAGCACCTCCCATCCGGCCGCGGCCAGGGTCGGGTGGAGGACCTCGGCCGCCCAGTGGCGACCCGGTTCGTTGAATCCCAGCGGGCTGGCGACGTAGACCGCTCGGGAACCAGCCCCGAACCCCCGGACGTCCGGCATGCCCGCCGGTCTAGCGGATCGACCAACGGGATGGATCTCGGTTCATGACAATTCGGTGACGGGAGTAACGCCTCGGGGCCCTGCTGCGCTCTTCTTTCCGAGAACGCCCGCGCTCCTTCGCGGCCGGAGGTCTCCCATGCCGCTTCGATCGCATCGCCAACGAGTGCCCGCCATGCTCGCCGTCGCTTGCGTCGGGATGCTCGTCTACGCCGTCGCCGGTGCCTCGCCGGACGGGCGCCAGCTCCCCCCGGCGCCCTGCGCCGGGAGCGAGGTCGGCGGCTCCCCGTCCTGCGCCGATCAGTCGATGTCGGTCGCCGCCGCCAACAACGGCGGAGGCTCGACGTCCTCCACGGCCAAGGACAGTGGCAGCAGCACGCCGACC
This sequence comes from Actinomycetota bacterium, assembly GCA_030838785.1. Lineage (GTDB taxonomy): Bacteria > Actinomycetota > Acidimicrobiia > IMCC26256 > BP-133 > BP-133. The sequence continues at coordinate 831 of JAUZEY010000566.1, forward strand.
ACCGGGAAGGGTGGCGGGTGCGACAGCTCGACCACGACGACGACCGACAAGGGTGGTCAGGGCTCCACGACGTCGACGACCGGCAAGGGTGGTCAGGGCTCCACGACCTCGACGACCGGCAAGGACACGACGTCGACGACGGGGAAGGGCTCGACGCCGACGACCGGGAAGGGCGGTCAGGCGTCGGTGGCGGCGGCCGACACGACGGGCAACCAGCCGGCGGCGGCCGCCACCGGGAACGGCGGTTGCGGCGGTTCGACGCCGCCGACCACCGGCAAGGGCTCGACCACCACGACGACGGACAAGGGCGCTGCCACCACCACCACGACCCGAAAGGGCGGCGGCGGAAAGGGCGGCGGCAAGGGTGGGAAGGGTTCGACGACCTCCACCACCGGTGGGCACGGCGGCGGCCCGACGACCTCGACGACCGTCCAGGGCGGCACGGTGAAGCCCGACACTTCGACCGGCGGATCTTCGGGGTCCGGCGGGTCGACCGGTCCTGGCCCGTCCCCGGATCCCGGGTCGAACCCGATCCAGATCGAGCAGGTGCCCGGCGACCCCGGAGCGGCCCCCGACGCCGGACCGGCCCCCGACCCCGGTTCGTCTGACCCCGGGGCGGGTGGCGGGTCGTTCGACATGTCGCCCGGCGGGCCGATCGGGGCCACCGGCGCCGACGTGCCGGTCGCGCCGCTGGCCGTGTCGGGAGAGGGGCAGTCGGTGCTGCCGATGTTCGGCGATCTCTTCCCCGGTTCCGGGGGCAGGGCGCCGGCGGCGAACACCCCGGCTCCGGCGCGGTCGGCCCGGATCCAGGAGCTGGCGGCGGCGCCCCTGGCGTCGACCGGATCGGCGTCGGCGATGACCCAGTCGGAGGCGGTGAGCCGCTCGCTGGCCGGGCTCCAGGGATCGGCGAACGAGTCGGCCTTCCCGGCCACCATCATCTCGACCCCCAAGGTCTTCCCCGTCAACCGCTGGGACCCGCTGGCCGCCTCCGTCCTGGTGGTGCTGGCCGGTCTCGCCCGGGAGGGCCTCAAGAGCTGGCGGCGCCGGGCCACCCAGATCTGGCCCAGCTGACCACCGAGATCCGCGGGTCGGCGTTTCCTCGAGTTTCAGGGGTGAAGACCGAGGAACGCCGGTCCGCGTGACGAGGGAGCTTCCCTGTCTCCCCCGAGCCCTCCGTTGTCAGGCGGCGGCGCCAGTCCCGGCGATCCGCCACGGCGAGCCGGCGCCGTCGGACAGCTCCATGCTCCACCGCTCGACGAAGACGGCCTCGTGGTCCTTGCTGCCGGAGACGACGGTCGTCGTGTCGCGGTCCTCCACGTAACGGCAGCCGGCCACCTCCGCCTCGACGGTCATGCTCGGCGGGTCGGAGGAGCCGTTCACCGCCACGATGCGGAGCCGGCGCAGCTTCGGACCCCGTACGACGAGGCGGGTGCGGCCGCTGCGATCCCCCGGGTGGAGCAGCTGGTGGACGGCGTCCGGCGTGGCCACTGCCTCCAGAGCGGCGTCCTCGCCGTCGACCGCTTCGGCCCAGCCCGCCAGCGCCCGGCGGGCCGCCGCCTCGAGCACGTCGGGGGCGAAGCGCCCGTCGACCCCGGCCAGGTCCAGGGCGGCGGTCCGGGCGCTCCCCTCGAAGTCGACGGCGGCCACTTCCCTGACCTGGTCCATCGGGACGGCGGCGGCCTCCGCCCGTTCGGTCACGGCCTCGTCGTGGAGGCGGTCGTCCGACCACGGCGCGGCGACGATGGGGTCGCCGAGGTTGTGGAGTCCCTCGGCGTCCTGCTCGATGGAGAACAGGATCCACCGCCCGCCCTGCTTGCCCAGGGTCCAGTACTCGGCGAGGCGGATGTTGCCGTCATCGTCGTCGTTGCGTTTGATCACGTTGCCCGACCGGTCGATGACGACGTCGTGGAGGTGGGCCACGATGCGGACGCAGACCCGGTCCTCGGCGTCGGCCTCCCGGTTGACGAGCCCGACGTACTCGACCTGGGGGTCCGCCTTCAGCTCGGTGACGTTGTGCCAGCCCTTGCGGTCGAAGTCGTCGAGCCGAAGCTTCCATTCGACCATCAGCTCGGAGCCGAGGAGGCCGCCGAGCCGCGCCCGGTCGCAGGCCGTCCAGGCCTCGACGATCTCGTGGTGGAGCCGGACGGTCTCCGCTCGAACGGTCTCGGGGGCGAAGGCGGCGTCGTCCATGGCCGCTTCCTCGGCCGCGATCTCGACCTGCTGGACCCGGGCCCGGCGCCGTCTCGTGACCCGGATGTAGCCGACCAGGAGGACGATCCCGACGACGAGCAGGATGACGAGGAAGAGGAGGCCCCCGATCCCTGACCCGCCGCCACTGCCGCCGCCTCCGAAGCCGCCGCCGCCCCCGCCCCCGCCCCCGCCGCCCCCGCCGCCACCGAATCCGCCGCTGCCGCCGCCGGGCGCGGGGCGGATTGTCGCGATGACTGCGTTCACGAGGACACCGGGGAGGCTCACGCCAGGAGTGTCGCACCGCGAGGCGGTCGGTGCGAGCGCCGCCCGGGCCTCGAGGTGGGTTGACCTACCGGCTCTTGGCCTTGATCCAGCGGATCAGCCGGGGCAGCCAGGCCCGGCGGCGTCGCCGCCGACGACTGACCGGCGGTGCCGTGCGGCCCCCGGCCGGCTCGCCGAACCCGGGCTCTGCGGAGGGGGCGTGAGGGTCGGCGGACGGCGCCGCGACCAGGGGCTCGAGCTCGAACAGGGTGAGCTGCTCCAGGCGGATCGGGCTCGACCGCGGCCGGCCGGGGCGGTTCCGGCACGACTGGCGGGGACGGTGGGCGAAGTGCGCCGTGATGGCCGGGCCGGAACGCAGTACGAGCAGCCGGGCGCACGACGGGCAGCGCATCTCTTCGCCGGAGCGGGGGCCGGCGAGCCCGGCGAAACGGTTCTCCATGCGGGCCCCAACCTACGGCCTCCGGTGCCCGGGGTGGCGGCATTCGCGGCCCGGAGCGGGTGCGAGATTTTCCAGGTAGTGGGAGGTGCCGGCCGGGTAGTCACGATGCATGACGGCCGGCTCACCGACAGTGCCATCGGATGGGGGAGGGACCCCCAACCGGTGGTTTAGCCTGCCCGCTACGAGTCGTACCGTCTCCGTCGCCATTGCTCTCGCCCTCATGAGCGGGCTGCTCGTCGCCTGCGGCGGGGGTGGGGCGAGGACCGCGACGCCCGTCCTCGGCTGGTACATCAATCCCGACAACGGCGGCCAGGCCGAACTGGCCGCCGCCTGCAGCGCGGCGGCCGGCGGCCGGTACCGCATCACGGTGTCGACCCTGCCCAACGACGCCTCGGCGCAACGGGAGCAGCTGGTCCGCCGGCTGGCGGCCAGGGACCGGTCGATCGCCATCATGAGCCTCGATCCGCCGTTCGTGGCCGAGTTCGCCGAGGCGCGCTTCCTCCGGCCGTTCACGGCGGACGAGGCGGGCGGCTTCACCGCCGGGGTGCTGACCGGCCCGGTGGAGGGTGCCACCTGGCACGGCAGCCTGGTGGCCGCCCCCTTCTACGCCAACTCCCAGCTGCTGTGGTACCGGAAGTCGGCCGCCGTCCGGGCGGGCCTCGACCCGGCCCGGAGCCCGGTCACCTGGGACCAGATCATCGCCGGGGCCGAGCAGGCCGGGACCACGACCGAGGTCCAGGGGAACCGCTACGAGGGCTACATGGTGCTGATCAGCGCCCTCGTCGCCTCGGCCGGCGGCGCCGTGCTCGACCGCCCCGAGGCGGGGCGCGACGCCCGTCCGACCCTCGACAGCCCCGCCGGCCACCGGGCGGCCGACGTCATCGCCCGGTTGGCCCACTCCCGGGCCGCCGACCCGGGCCTGGCCACCGCCGACGAGGAAGCGGCCCGGGCCGCCTTCCAGAGTCCCCGGGGCGGGTTCATGACCAACTGGGCCTACGTCTACGGCGCGGAGTCGGAAGCGGTGGCGTCGGGAGCGCTCGACCGCGCCGTCCTCGCCGACATCGGCTGGGCCCGCTGGCCCCGGGTCGACCCGGACCGGCCCAGCCGGCCGCCGCTCGGGGGCATCGACATCGGTGTCGGGGCCTTCAGCAGCCACCCCGACCTCGCCGTCGACGCGGTCCGTTGCCTGACCACGGCCGACAGCCAGCGCCGCTACATGCTCAAGTCGAAGAATCCGGCCGCCCGGGCCGCCGTCTACGACGACCCCGAGGTGCGCCGGGTCTTCCCCATGGCCGACCTCATCCGGGAATCGATCGGCGACGCCGCCCCCCGGGCCAAGACCCCCTACTACACCGACGTCAGCACCGCCGTCGTGCGGACCTTCCACCCGCCGGCGTCGGTCCGGCCGAATCGCACGCCGGCCGCGGCCGACCGACTCGTCACCGGCGTCCTCCACGACAAGGTGCTGTTGTGACGGCCGCGACCGCACCGGCGGCGGCTCCTCCAGGACCGGTCGGACGGGTCCAGCGGTCGAACGGGCGGACCCGGGCCGAACGGCGGCTCGGCTGGACGCTGGTCGCCCCGGCGCTGGTGGCCATGGTCGGCGTCACGGCCTATCCGCTGGCCCGGGCGGTGTGGCTGTCGCTGTACAGCTATCGGCTCACCGACCCGGCCGGGCGGCACTTCGTCGGACTGAGCAACTACGGCGTCGTCCTCACCGACCGCCTGTGGTGGAGCGACGTGCTCACCACCGTCGCCATCACCGTCGTCACCGTCGCCGTCGAGCTCGTCGTCGGCTTCGCCTTCGCCTCGGTCATGCACCACCTCGTGTTCGGCCGCCGGCTGGTCCGCACCGCGATCCTGGTGCCCTACGGGATCATCACCGTCGTGGCCGCCTTCGCCTGGCGCTACGCCTTCGCCCTCGACACCGGCTTCGTCAACCACGTCTTCGGCCTCGGCAACTTCGCCTGGTTCGGGCACCGGGGCTCGGCGCTGTTCGTCATCTCGCTGGCCGAGATCTGGAAGACGACGCCGTTCATGTCGCTCCTCCTGCTGGCCGGCCTGGCCCAGGTCCCCCGAGAGCTGCTCGAGGCGGCCGAAGTCGACGGTGCCACGAGGACGCAGCGGCTCTTCCGGGTCACGCTCCCCAACATGCGGGCCGCCATCATGGTGGCGCTGCTGTTCCGGACCCTCGACGCCTACCGGATCTTCGACACCGTCTTCGTCATGACCAACGGCGCGGCCGGCACCGAAACGGTGTCGTTCCTGGCCTACCGCCAGACGATCACCCGCACGGCCCTCGGGCTCGGCTCCGCCGTCTCCGTCGTCCTCTTCGTCTCCGTCGTGTTGATCGCGATCCTGTTCATCAAAGGGTTCGGCGTCGACCTGGCACGGGCCCGGGGGGAGCGCTGACGGTGGGCCGCGTCCGGATCCTGAAGGTGACGGGGCCCGTCCTCATCGCCGTGTGGACGCTCGTTCCCTTGCTCTGGCTCGTCTCCCTGTCGCTCAAGGGCGGCGATCACATCAACGACGGCCGCTTCTGGCCGACGGCGCCGACGCTGCGCAACTACCGCACGGTGTTCCGCACCGACCTGTTCACCAGCGCCCTGCGCAACTCGATCGGCATCTCGGTCATCGCCACCGTCCTGTCGGTGGTGCTGGCCACCCTGGCCGCCTACGCCATCGCCCGGCTCGACTTCCCGGGCAAGAAGCTGATCCTGTCGGTGGCGCTGGGCATCGCCATGTTCCCCACCATCTCCCTGGTGGGGCCGCTGTTCGACATCTGGCGCTCCGTCGGCCTCTACGACACCTGGCCCGGCCTCGTGATCCCCTACCTGTCGTTCACGCTGCCGCTGTCGATCTGGACGCTGACGGCGTTCTTCCGGGAGATCCCCTGGGAGATGGAGCAGGCGGCCCAGGTCGACGGCGCCACGCCGTGGCAGGCCTTCCGGAAGGTCATCGTGCCCCTTGCCGCCCCCGGCGTGTTCACCGCCGCCATCCTCACCTTCTTCTTCGCTTGGAACGACTTCGTGTTCGGGATCTCCCTCACGTCGACCGGCCGGGCCCGGACCGTGCCGGCGGCGCTGGCCTTCTTCACCGGAGCGTCGCAGTTCGAGCAGCCGACAGCGGCCATCGCCGCCGCCGCCGTGGTGGTGACGATCCCGGTGGTGGCCATCGTCCTGGTGTTCCAGCGCCGCATCGTGGCCGGGCTCACCTCCGGCGCGGTGAAGGGATAAGGGGGGCGACCATGGCCGCCATCACGCTGGAGCACGTCGTGAAGCGCTACGGCGACGGCTACCCGGCCGTCAACGACGTGTCGCTCCAGATCGCCGACGGGGAGTTCATGATCCTGGTCGGTCCGTCGGGATGCGGGAAGTCGACACTGCTGCGCATGATCGTGGGTCTCGAGGACGTCACCGACGGCGAGGTCCGGATCGGGGAGCGGGTGGTCAACGACGTGCCGCCCCGGGACCGGAACCTGGCCATGGTGTTCCAGAACTACGCCCTGTACCCCCACCTGACCGTGTTCGAGAACATCGCCTTCCCGCTCCGCCTGCGGCAGCGGCCGGCCGGCGAGGTGCGGCAGCGGGTGGAGGAGGCGGCGGCCGTCCTCGAGCTGACGGAGCATCTCGACCGCAAGCCGAGCCAGCTGTCGGGCGGGCAGCGGCAGCGGGTGGCCATGGGGCGGGCCATCGTGCGGGAGGCCGACGCCTACCTCTACGACGAGCCGCTGTCGAACCTCGACGCCCAGCTCCGGGGTCAGATGCGGACGGAGATCGCCCGGCTCCAGGGCCGCCTCGGGGTCACGACCGTCTACGTCACCCACGACCAGGTCGAGGCCATGACGCTGGGCGACCGGGTGGCGGTGCTGCGCAAGGGCGTCCTCCAGCAGGTCGACACGCCCCGGGCCCTCTACGAGCGGCCGGTGAACCTGTTCGTGGCCGGGTTCATCGGATCGCCGTCCATGAACCTTGTGCCGGCGACGTTGGAGGGCCGCCGCCTTCGTCTTCCGTTCGTGGAGTTCGATCTCCCGCCGGCCGCGATTCCCCCGACCAGCGGGCCGGACGGTCCGGACGGTACCCCGATGGCATTGGTGGCAGGTCTACGCCCCGAACACTTCGAGGACGCGGCGTTGGTCGCCCCGGCCGTCCGGGAGCGGGGGGTGACCTTCGAGGTCAAGGTGGAGGTCGTCGAGTGGCTGGGAGCGGAGCAGTACGCCTACGTGCCGTACGGGGCTCAGGCGGAGATGGTCGAGCCGCTCCACCGCCTGGCCGCCGAGCTCGACCGGGAGTCCGCCCGCCTGCTGCTGGTGGCGTCGATCGACCCGGCCAGCCGGATCCGGCGGGGGGACCCGGCCCACCTGTGGTTCGATCCGGCCCGCGTCTACCTGTTCGACGCCGCGACCGGCGACAGCCTGCGGCCCCCTACGCTGGACGGGCATGTGCCGGAGTATCAAGACCCTGCGGGGCACTGAGCCCACCACCGAGCAGGTGCGGGCCGCCGCCCTCCAGTTCGTCCGCAAGGTGAGCGGGTACCGGGCCCCGTCGAAGGCCAACGAAGCGGTCTTCACCGTCGCCGTGGACGAGATCGAGGCCGCCGCCGAGCGGCTGCTGGCCGGGCTCGCCCCGCCGAAGGCCACGGAGGGCGCCAAGTCGGAAGCAACCGGGCCTTCGCGGTGTTGAAGAGAAGGTCCCGGCCCCACGGACGGCAAATTAAGGAATTCAAGGCGCCAGTCGATAGTCCGTCCAAGGGACACGTCAGGCACGAGGCCACTAGGGAGGCACGATGACCACCACCACTTCCGCCGGTTTCGGCGACAAGGTGCGCTCCGTTCTGCAGACGCAGCCCACGCAGGGTGTCATCGACCGGTTCGCGGCCAACGACCTCCTCCTCGACCTCCTCGACGTGGCCGCGTCCGACGACGAGCAGGCCCGGGTCATGCGGGCCCTGGCCGACCTGCCCAAGAGCAACCTCGTCGACCGCAGCGAACTCAACGCCCTCCTGGGCACGCTCTGCACCCAGAACTGACCCCCGACGGGTCAGATGCCCGCGGCCTAGATTGCCCGCTGGCGGCCCGTCCAGTAAGGGTCCCGTAGCTCCCGTTTCACCAATTTCCCCGTCTCGGTCCGGGGGAACTCGTCGGTGAAGGCGATCGAGCGCGGCACCTTGTAGCGGGCCAGGTGGTCCCGGGCGTAGGCGAGGACATCGGCCCCGAGCTTCTCGGACGGCTCGTAGCCCGGCGCCGGCTGCACCACCGCCTTGACCTCCTCGCCGAACTCGTCGTGGGGGATGCCGAAGACGGCGGCGTCGAGGACTCCGGGGTGGCTGACCAGCACCGCCTCGATCTCGGCCGGGTAGATGTTGACGCCGCCGGAGATGATCATGTCGATCTTGCGGTCGCAGAGGAACAGGTAGCCGTCGTCGTCGAGGTAGCCGTGATCGCCGAGGGTGAAGTAGTCGCCGCGGTAGGAGCTGCTCGTCTTCTCGTCGTCCTTGTAGTAGTGGAAGCGACCCGTCGACGGCGCCTTCATGTAAACGGTGCCGAC
>JAUZEY010000569.1 GCA_030838785.1 Actinomycetota bacterium
GAACGTGGGTGCTGTCGTGGCCGGCGCCGCCGGTCAGGAACTCGTCCCAGGTGATGTCCCGCCCCGCTTCCATGGGGCACCCGTCGGGCTGCCGCTGGAGCACCACGACCTTCTCCACGGCGTGCCCGCCGCCCGAGAGCGCGTTGTCGACGATGCCCTTCAGGTCGACGGTCTTCCCCTTGCGCCAGGTGATGTCGGCGGCGAAGACGGCCTTGGAGCCCGACAGGCGGATGCGCTCGCCCAGCGCCCCGGCGCCGAACCCGGCGAAGACAACGGAGTGGATGGCGCCGATGCGGACGACGGCCAGCATGAGGATGATGGCCTCGGGCATCGTCGGCATGTAGACCGTCACCCGGTCGCCCTTCCCGATTCCCATGCCCCGCAGGGCGCCGGCCACCCGCTCGACCTCCCGCAGCAGCTGCCCGTAGGTGTAGGTGCGCCGCTCGCCGAGCTCGTTGACGCCGATGAGGGCGCCGTGCCCGGACCGGCCGGCGGCCACGTGGCGGTCGAGGCAGTTCCAGGCCAGGTTGGTCTCGGCGCCGCTGAACCAGCGGAAGGTGGGCGGGGTCCAGTCGAAGACCGTGTCCCACTTCTTGAACCACGGCAGCCGCTCGGCCTCCTTGGCCCAGAACCCGTCCGGGTCCTCCCTGGCCTCGTGCTGCATGCGGCGCACCATCGGGTTCACGACGTCCACGGCTCCCCCTTCTTCGCCGGTCGGCTCCGGCGACGCCTTGACGTTACCAACCAGCCGCCGGCGCCCAGAACGGCCGCGGCCAGCGCCGCGCCGCCGTAGAGGGGCAGCTTCGATCCGCCCCCCGACGGCGCTCCGCCGGCCGCGGCCCGTTTGCGGAGCTCGGCGATCGGCACGAACTGGGTGATCCCCTCGACGGCGCTTTTCTTCTCGCCGATGAGGATCGGGATCGACCACGTCTTGACCGTGGTGGCCCCCGCCCGTCGGACGATCGCCTGCGGCGGGTCGGTCTTCGGCGCCGCGGCCCGGAACTCCAGCCAGCTCCAGCGGGGCTTGTCGGCGACCTGGCTCCACTTCGGCGCCGCGGCGGCGTCGGCCTCGTCGGCCTCGTCGGACGGTTCGTGCCCGAGCGCCTGCTGCACGCCGACCCACGTCGGGCTCTTCACGTTGACCTCGGTGACCGTCGGGCCGATGCGGGCGAACGGCTCGCCGTCCTTGCCCAGCACCACGACCGGGTCGGGGGAGAGGTTCTCGACGAAGATGGCCGGCACCGTGCTGGCCGACACGACCTGGATCCGGATGCCGGCCGCCGGCGTCTGGGGCGACTTCTGCACCATGGCGTAGGAGCCGATCGGGGGGCGGAACTCGAAGCGGCCCTGCAGCTCGCCCGGCTGGTCGCCGTAGCGGAAGGGGACGGTCCAGCGGCCGAGGACCGCCACCTTGTTGGCTTGCCGTACGGCCGGGGGCACGACGTTCTGCCCGGGGTGGAGCCGGTGGTCGTACCAACCCCAGGCCGGCTGGGCGGCGATCTTCCGCCACCTCGGCGGGACGTCGGGGCCGGGCCGGGCCTGCTCGGGGTAGCGGGTCAGGCCCTCGGGGACATAGGAGTCGTAGAACGTCGGGGAGGCGAGGTTGGCTTCCACCCCGGCCGGCCCGATGCGGAGGAAGGGTTCCCCGGAATCGGCCAGGAACGTGACGGGCTGCGGGGTGTGGTTGGCCACCAGCAGCTGGTAGGTGGCCGAGTAGGCGACCTGCACGTCGATCCCGGCCACGGCCGGCGTCATCTGCTCGAAGACGGGCTGCGACAGCCCGTCCCCGGTGTGGGCCGAGGCCGGCCGGGCCGCCATCGCGACGACGGCGCCGATGAGCGCCCAGGCGAGGGCGAGAGCGGCGAGGCGGCGGCTCAGCGGAGGAAGAACAGCCATCGCCGGTTGAGCGGGGTGGACACCGGGCCGCTCACGGGCGCCGGGAGGGCGGCGGCGATGGCGCGGGCCGGCTGGCGCGCCGTGGCGGTGATGCCGCTGTGCTCGTCGGGGGTGGCCGTGCCGCCGGCCGGCGGCGGCGGGTCGTCGGGGAAGGGTTGGAGCGCGGCGGCCGGGTCCGTATGGCCCACTTCGACCATGCGGGCCACCGACGGGATCGGGCCCTGGAGGCTCCTCTTGTTCACCACGAGGTAGTACGTGCCCGGGGGCGCCACGGTGCCCGACGGCGGGGCGGCGGCGGTGACGGCGTCGGGGCCGCGGCGGGTGAAGTCGAGCTGGAGCGCCCGCTGGTCGGAGTCGTTGACGTGCTCCGGCGACGGCGTCCGCAGGAGCCGGACCGACTCGATGAGGTCGGCGTCGGGCGTGGTGATGGTGAAGGACTCGCCGTAGTTCACGGCTTTCTGGACCGCGGTGATGCGGGGACGGGGGCCCCGGAACAGGTACGGCGGGCTCCAGATCTCGAAGCTCGGATCGCTGTCGTTGTTGGTGAAGGGGCGGCCCTGGTCCTGGTTGGACCCGCCGTAGTGGGCGGCGAGGGGGGCGTTGCCGCCGAGCAGCACCCGCATGTCGGGCAGGAGCAGGGCCGTGTTGTGGTACCCCCGGTCCCGGGTGTGGGGGGCGACGTCGGTCCACTCGCCGGTCACGGGGTTGTACAGCTCGGGGGTCTTGACCGCGATCGCCGAACCGGGCATGACGACGTCGTCCTTGTCGGCGCCGCCGACGGCCAGCACCTGCCCGTCGGGGAGCAGGACGCCGGAGGAGTACCAGCGGGCGTGGTGGAGGTCGCCCGCCGTCCGGTTGGTGACGTTGCCGTTGGCGTCGATCCCCGTGAGCGTCGTGAACGGGACGGCCGGAAGCCACGACCCGGGTGACGGCCCGAGCACGCCACCCCAGGTGACGAGCGTCATCTGGTCGTAGGGGGGCGCCAGGGTGAGCGGCACGACGAACGCCCCGCTCCGGGCGCCGAGGGGCGCCACCCCCGAGAGCGACCACGTCTTGGTCCTGGGGTCGAAGAACTGGAAGAGGGCCGTGAGCGCCTCGTCGACCGATTGTCCGAGCGGGCTCCACATCTGGCCGACGGCGGCGTAGAAGAACTTGCCGTTGGGAGCCAGCACGATCCGCGGCACCAACGGCAGCTCCGTCTCCGAAGCCGGGCCGACATAGTTCTCCGTCCAGGTGTTCGTGTCGGCGTGGTAGGTCTCGCTCCGGCGGACGTTGCCGAGCTGGCTGTCGCGGACGAGCCGGGTGACGCCGCCGAAGACGGTGGCGTTCCCGTCGGCGCCGATGACGGCGTGGGGGTACCAGCGGCCGTACTTCATCGGGGCGGCGGGCCGGAACGAGTCCGACGCCGGGTCGAACAGCACTGCGCTCCGCAGGCCTTCGAGCTCGCCGACGCCGAGGTCGGCGGGGTCGCCGTCGTTGCGGTCCATGACGGACGGGTCGTTGTACCAGTCGGTCCCGCCGGCCAGCAGGAGCGAGCCGCCGGGCAGGGCCGTGATGTCGGAGCAGAACAGGTCGCCGTCGTTGTCGGCCTTGTCGTCGGGCGGGGACGACGGGGCCTGCGGCGGGCCGCCGAGGCGACCCCAGGCGCTTCCCACGAAGCCGTCGCCGGGGCGGCCCGGAACGCCGAGGGCTCCCAGCGGGTCGTCGGAGGACCGCTGGCCGGGCTTGATGTCGGGGTTGTCCCGGCCGCTCCGGGGCCCGGCCGGCAGCGAGAACCGCGGCGTGCCGGACCGGAGGTCGAGCAGGCGGGCCTGGCTGTCGCGCGACGACGGAGCGAGCGACGTGAGGGTCGACCCCCGGGCGTTCTCCTGGCCCTCCAGCCCGTTGACGTAGAGGACCCGTCCGTCGCCGAGGACGGCGGCCTCCACCGCGGTCGGCTTGCAGACGACCCGATCCCCTTCGGGGGACCCCGGACCCCGGGGCCGGTCCTCTTCGGGGGACACCGCCGAACCCCCGGGGGCGTCGTCGGCCGGCTGGCAGCGGGGCGTGGCCGCGCCGCCTTCCTCGAAGGGCTGGGTCCACTGCCCGGCGACGTCGGGCGGGGCGGCCGAGCGGGCCGAGACCCCCGGCGCGACGGCGCCGAGCGTCAGCAGTGCCGAGAGCCCGACGACGCCGGCGTGCCCTCTGCGCCGGTGCCCGATCATGGGCCCCAAGTGTGGCCTGCGGCCGGGGTTTGTCAACGCGGGCCGTCGCCGGAAAAAGTCTTGGGGACAAAGAAGATCCGCCCGCCGTCGGAACGGCGGGCGGATCCCGAAGCTTGTGCCTCCCGAGAGGCAGGTGAAGCTTCCTAATGCGACGTGCACTCCGGCAGGCCGGCGGTGTGGAACTTGAAGTCCGAGATCACGAAGTTCGTCGGGGCGGTCGTGCTGTTGCTCTCCGGGATCGAGAACGTGACCTCGGCCTGGCCGGGCCGGGCGTCGACCTGGCGGCCGGCGACCTGCACCGTGAACTGCTTCTTGCCGGCGGCGCCGTAGTCCGCTGTGACCACCAGGCTGTCGAGCTCGATCGACTTCGTGCTCTCGTTGACCACCGTGGCCGTCAGGCCGTAGCCACTCGACGCCGGGTGGATCAGGTTGGCCCGGGCGCTGGCCGTACCGGTGCCGCAATCGATGACCTGCGGCTGGGGAGCGGGAGCCGCGGCCTGCGACTGGGCCGGGCCCGACGTGGTGGTCGTCGGCCGGGGGCGGGCCGTGGTCGTGGTGGTCGACCGCTGCTTGGCCGTGGTCGTGGTGGTCGCCGGGGCGGCGGTGGTCGTCGTGGTCGCCGGGGCGGCCGTCGACGTGGTGGTCGCCGGGGCGGCGGTGGCCGTGGTCGCCGGCGCCGCCGCCGCTTCCTCGATCACGGCGGGAAGCGACCGCGTCGCGGCCACACCGGCCTGGAGACGCTTGGACTGCTCGCCGTTCTGAGGATCGTTGTGGATCGCCGCGGTCAACACCCCGACGCCCAACAGCAGCGGAATGGCGAGGGTCAGGAGCTTGCGCATTTTCCGTCCGATTCGCTGGGGAAGGCCCTTGTTCCTGCTGATGCAGTGTGCAATGGGCTCGGGTAACTAGTGAAGAGACACAAAGTGGACAATGCGGACGAAGCTTAAATCGGGGGTACGCAAAACTGGCGGATATCCCGGAGTCGGCGCATGCTCTTTACTACGGGGGACTCCCCCGAGCCCCCCGGGGCGTTGCGATTAGCCTGCGGCCGTGACTACCGACGACCTCCTTGCGCTCCTCGCCGCGACCGCCGCCGCGGTGGAGCAGGCCGTCCGGGGGGTGTCCGGCCGCGACCGGCGGGCCCGGACCGACCGGGCCGGCCAGTACGCCATCGACCTCGTGGCCGACGCCGCCGCCCTCGAGGTGCTGGCCCGGGCGCCGCTGGCGGTGCTCTCGGAGGAATCGGGCTGGGGCGGGCACCCCGGGGCGGCACTGACCGCCGTCCTCGACCCCGTCGACGGGTCGACCAACGCCTCCCGCAATATTCCCTATTGGGCGACGTCCGTCTGCGTCGTCGACGGCGACGGCCCGCTGGCCGCCCTGGTCGTGAACCAGGCCACCGGTGTGGCCACCACCGCCGTCCGGGGCGAGGGCGCCCGGCGCGACGGCGAGCCCATCGGCCCCGGCAAAATCGAGCGGGTGGAGGACGCCGTGATCACACTGTCGGGCCGTCCGGGCGAATGGCTCCCCTGGAAGCAGTTCCGGGCCCTCGGCTCCGCCGCCCTGTCGCTGTGCGACGTGGCCGCCGGCGCGGTGGACGGACTGGTCGACGGCGGCGCCTGGCACGCCCCCTGGGACTACATGGGCGGCCTCCTGATCTGCCAGGAAGCCGGCGCCATCGTGGTCGACGCCCTCGGGCGGGACCTGGTCGTCCTCGAATTCGACGCCCGCCGCCAGCTCCTGGCCGCCGCCACCCCGGCGCTCCTGGAAGAGCTGCGCCGGGCACTGCCCCGATGACGCTGGGAACGGACGACCTGGCCCGGCTCGGGGCGGTGGCCGAGGCCGCGGCCCGGCTCGGCGGGCGGGTGGTGGCCGAGCACTTCGGGGGCCTGGCGGCCGGGGTCCACTCGAAGGCGCCGGGCGACTACGTGAGCGAGGTCGACCTCCGCAGCGAGCAGACCATCCGGGAGGCGCTGGAGCGCGACGCTCCCGGCATTGCCTTCTTCGGCGAGGAGGGCGGCGGGTCCCGGGGCGACCTGGGGTGGGTGGTCGACCCGCTCGACGGCACGGCCAACTTCCTCCACGGCTTCCCGATCGTCGGCGTGTCGGTGGCGCTGGTGGAGGCCGGCCGGCCGGTGGCGGGCGCCGTCCACGCCCCGATGCTGGGCGAGACGTACACCGCTGTTCGGGGCGGCGGCGCCTTCCGGGACGGGCGCCCGATCCGGGTCGCCGACCGACCGCCGGCGTCGGCCATCTGCTCCACCGGCTTCCCGTTCAAGCTCAAGCACCGCCTCGACGACTACCGCCGGGTCTTCGAGGGTGCCTTCCTCGCCCTCGAGGATCTCCGCCGGGCCGGGGCTGCCAGCCTCGACCTGGCCTGGGCGGCGGCCGGCGTCTTCGACGGTTTCTTCGAGATCGGGCTCGGCTCCTGGGACGTGGCCGCCGGCGCCCTGCTGGTGACAGAGGCTGGCGGGGTGGTCACCGACTGGGCCGGCGACGACGAGGCCTGGCTGGCGAGCGGCGACATCCTGGCCGGGCCGGCGCCCGTCCATCAGGTGCTGCTCGATCTGGCCCGGGTCTGACGTCCCCCCGGCCCCGGACGCGCCTCACCGCCTCTGGCGGGCTGCTCAGGCCGGCTGGGGACGGCCCTGCGGCTCAACGCTGGAGGCGGTGAGGGTCCTGTCAGGCGGTGACAGGAGGCACGTTCATCACGATAAGGATTTCGGCTTCGGGCAACCATCCCGCTGCCCGGCGTCCTCAAGGTGAGGCCAGCCCCACCCCATCGGCTCGCTGGCCCCCGCGCCGTCTGGCCAAGCCCGACCGGGCCGCCTCCCAGGATCTCGGGACGGATCGTCCCGGTTTTGCGGGACGATCCGTCCCCAGATTCCGGGCGGCGCTTGGTCCAGGCCGGGATCGTGCCGGTTGTCGGGGACGATCCGTGCCCAGAGGGGTGGCCGCCCGGCTCAGGTGCTGAAGCGGAACGCCTCCGATACCGACCGGGCCGCCAGGCGGAGGTGCGCCAGCTCGTCGCCGAAGGCCCGGTAGACGGCGTCGGTGAAGGCGAACATGCGCCGCTCGTTCTTGATCGGGTCGGGGAGTCCGTTGGCCACCAGCACCGCCACGACGCCGGCGTCGGGGTCGGCGAGACCCCGGGAGGAGGCCATGCCGCCGTGGCCGAAGGCCCGCCGGCCCGGCCCGCCGCTCATGCCCCCCGCCACCTGGACGCCGAGGCCCCAGGGGGTCTTCTGGCCGCCGAAGATCACGTCGGGGAGGCCGTAGCGGTGGACGGCGGCCATGACCTCCACCGTGCGGGGCTCGAGCAGCGGCGGACCGAAGCCGAGCAGTGACTCATAGAGCCGGCCCAGCTCCCGGGCCGGGCCCCGCATCCCGCCGCCGGGCTCGACCTTGGCCCCGTGCCAGGCCTCGTTGTGGATCCGCTCGACGTGGTACGGGAGCATCCGGATGCCGCCGCCGTCCGAGATGGCGATGGCGTGCCCCTTCCAGGCGACCGGCACGAGTCGGGGCCCGAGGGCGGCCTGCTCGTCGGACGGGATGCCCAGCCGGCTCTCCTTCATGCCGGCCGGGCCGAGTACCTCGTCGGCGACGTAGCGGTCGATCGGCCGGCCGTCGACGGCCTCCACGACCGCTCCGAGGATCTTCCACCCGCTGGTCGGGTGGTAACCGGCCCTCGTCCCCGGCTCCCACTCGGCGGGATGGGCGGCGATGCGGGCCACGGCCTCGGCGTAGGGGATGTGCGTGTCGAACAGCTCCCCCCGTCCGGCCATGGTGAACCCGCCGGTGTGCGTGAGCACATGGCGGAGCGTGGCCCGCTCCTTGCCCGCCCCCCAGCCCTCGACGTACTCCGCCACCGGGTCGTCGAGCCCGAGCCGGCCCCGTTCCCAGAGCTGGAGGACGGCCGTCGTGGTGACCGGCTTCCCCGACGAGTACCAGAGCATCACGTCGTCGCGTTCGAGGGCCCGGCCGGGGGCGCCGATCGGGTCGGATTCGCCGACGGCGACGTCGAGGAGCGGTTCGCCGAAGCGGGAGACGTAGACCTGGACGCCGTCGTGGAGCCCTTCGGCCCGTTGCAGTTCCAGGGTCTCGATGACCTCTGCGAACGCCGAATTGTCGGGATTGAGGGGGTTTGCCATTGCCCTGGAGCGTAGGCCCCGGAAATTCGGTTGACGCCCCCGTGGCGGGCGTGTTTCCCTGTCTTTTGATTACCAGATGGTCTGCGGGAAGCCGCGGGCCCGATGCGAAGGGAAGGCCTCGTGATCAGGATGCGCTCGATGAACAGCTGGGGTGGTTGCCCGGCCGTCGCGCGTCCGTACGCGATCGGCCTCGCCCTCATCGAGACCCACGGCGCCGCGTCGGCCGCCACGGGGATCGATGCCCGGCAGTCCGTCGCTCTGAAGCCGTTCCCGGCCCGGTCACTCGAGGAGTCGTCGCCCTAGCAGCGACAGCACCGAAAGACTCCACGAGGCCGCCGGGCAAACCCGGCGGCCTTTCTTGTTTTCCCGGCCCGCCACGTTTCTTTCGAAAGGAAGCACCGTGTTCGCTTACGAGCAAGTCCAGGTGTGGTGGGACGACGCCCTGTGCAATGACGGCTCCGGCGCGCTGCTCGACCTCTTCTTCTCGGAGCAGCTCGACGACATCGCCACCGCCAAGGCCTTCTGCCAGGCGTGCCCGGTGCGGGAGGCCTGCCTCGCCGGCGCCGTGGCCCGGCGCGAGCCGTGGGGCGTGTGGGGCGGCGAGCTGTTCGCCAACGGCAAGATCCTGGCCCACAAGCGGAAGCGGGGCCGCCCGCCCAAGGTCCGCCCCGTCGAAGTGGAGCTCCCGGACGACATCGGACTCCCCGCCGCCCGGAGCGCCT